>JBCDCH010000027.1 GCA_039182125.1 Planctomycetota bacterium | reverse complement strand
GGAGCTTCGGGGGAAGCTCCCGTTGGTCGCCGCTCAAAGGGGATAAGGTGCGGCATGACCGAACTGCGCTACGGCGAAAATCCGCACCAATCCGCCCGCCTGATCGCCGAATCCTGCGACGTCGCCTCCGTCGCCCATGCCACGCAGCATCATGGCAAGCAACTCGGATACATCAACCTCCTCGACGCCGACGCGGCGTTGAACGTGGTGCGTGAGTGGGACGTGCCGGCGTGTTGCATCGTGAAGCACGCGACGCCGTGCGGGGTGGGGATCGCCCCGTTGAGCGGCGACCAACGGGAGCTTTTCGCGGCCTTCCTCAACGCCCACGCGTCCGATCCGCTCGCGGCCTTTGGCGGCGTTGTCGCGTTGAACAAGCCGATCGACATTGCGACCGCCGAGGCGATGGCCGAGGGGCAGAAGTTCCTTGAAGTCATCGTCGCGCCGAGCTTCGACGACGATGCACTCAAGGTGCTGACCGAGCGGTGGAAGAACGTGCGGCTGCTCAGCGTCGGCGGCAACGTCCATTGGCCGGAGGGCGGCACGATGAGCCACGACATCGTCGGCGGCAAGCTCGTCCAGGAACGCGACACCGCCGGCGTCGTCGAAAGCGAGTGGAAAGTCGTCAGCGAGCGCCAGCCCACCGACGACGAACTTGCCGCCCTCAAGTTCAACTGGCTCGCGGTCAAGCATGTGAAGTCCAACGCCGTCGTCATCGGCGGGCCGCATGGCACCTTCGGCATCGGCGGCGGACAGGTCGATCGTGTTGCCGCGTCCAAGCAGGCAGTCGACAAGGCGGGCGAACGGGCGAAGGGTGCCGTCGCCGCGAGTGATGCGTTCTTCCCGTTCCCCGACGGCCCGCAAATCCTCCTCGACGCTGGCGTCACCGCCATCGTCCAGCCCGGCGGCAGCGTCCGCGATCAGGCAACAATCGACCTGTGCAACGAACGCGGGGCGGCGCTCGTGTTCACCGGGCGTCGGCACTTCCGACACTGATCGGCTCTCGAACCGCGTTGCGGAGCAACGCCGCTTCGCGGACAGCGACAACGGCGCATAGCCGCGTTGCTCTGCAACGCGGTTGTGTTCTGATCAACGCGCGTTCAACACGTCCTCCGGCACCTCCGGCGTCGCGCCGTTCTGCGTGCAAACATAACTCGCCACGGCAGCCGCTTTGCGATGGATGGTCCGCAGATCTTCGCTGTTGAGCAGGCCCATGATGACCGCAGCGGTGAAGCTGTCGCCGGCACCGACGGTGTCGACCACGTCGACGGGTTCCGGGTCGAGCTCGCTGGTGTCGTCGGCGGTGTAGAGGGCCGAGCCGTCGCCACCGCGGGTGACCACGACCATTCGCAGGCCCCGGCTCAACAGTTCCCGGGCGAACACCGCCTCGTCCGATTCCAGGCCACATGCGTCGGCCGCGTCGGAGATCTCGTCGTTGTTGAGCTTGAGCACGTCGCACCGCTGGATCGACGTCCGGATGATCTCGGCCGTGAAATGCGGGGCACGGAGGTTGATGTCGTAGACCCGCAGGCAGTCTGGCCCGGCGGCGTCGAACAGGGCATGGATCGTGTCACGGGAAACGTCGTGGCGTTGGGCGAGGGTGCCGAAGCAGATCGCGCGCGTGTGGCGGGCCAGGTCCAGCGCGGCGGGCGTGGCCGGGATGTGATCCCAGGCAACGCCTTCACGGATGTCGTAAGTCGCACTGCCGCCGCCGTCGAGGGTGACGTCGACGATGCCGGTCGGGTGGGTTTCGAGGACGCTGAGCCCGTCCATGCTCACGCCGTTGCGGGCGATCTTGGTTCGGGCCTCCCGACCCAGATCATCGTCACCGACCGCCGAGATCAACTGTCCGTCAGCCCCGCGGAGCCGGGCGTGATAGGCAACATTGGCCGGCGCGCCGCCGAGCCGACGTCCGCCGGGAAGATCGTCCCAGAGGACCTCGCCCAAACCGATAACGACCGGTTTGGCGGCTTCCGGCGATGTATGTGCTGCCATGGCCCGATGCTAGGTCACGGAGCGACTGTAAAGGACGCGTGAATTTGACTTGGCGATCGCAGCGGCTTATTCGGTGTGGTACAGTGTTGTGAACCAACCCCGCCCGGTCACACGCTGTGGCGTCCGATAATCATTGCGGTCTCGCTCGGGCCGCACGGGCATTCGAACTCACGGGAACCCCATGACCGCGACTGCGGCCTACTTCATTGCGTTACTTGTTGCGGCGGGTGTTGCCGCGATGTTAGTGCTACCCACGCGCCGGCTGGCTTGGGCGTGGAACCTGATCGACAACCCGGACGCGCGAAAAGTGCATGCGATGCCGATGCCTCGGGTCGGCGGGATCGCTTTTTTCGTCGCGGTCGCCGTCGCGGCCGTGCCAGTGCTGCTGTTGCTCCGCGAAGACGTTTTTCACGACATGGTGTCCGTGGGGCGGGGCTGGACGTTCTTACTCGCGTCGGTCGCGATCTTCGCGTTGGGGCTCGCGGACGATGCGTTCAACATCCCGGGCAAGTACAAGCTGCTCGTCCTCCTGGCAGCTTCGGCGACGCTCTGCGGGGCGGGCATTCGTGTCGACGAGATCGTTTGGCGTGACGGAACGCAAGTGATCCAACTCGGCTGGGCGGCGTGGCCGTTGACGATGCTGTGGATCGTGACCGTGGTGGTCGCGGTCAACTTCATCGATGGGCTCGACGGCCTGGCTGCCGGCATTTCGTTGATCGTCTTCGGCGTCATCGCGGCGATGAGCATCAGCGACGGATCGGTCATGGTGGCGGTGATCTCGTTGGCGTGGTGCGGTGCCTTGCTCGGGTTCCTGCCGTTCAACATTCACCCGGCCAAGACGTTCATGGGTGACTGCGGCTCGATGTCGCTCGGCTTTGGCATCTCGGCCTTGGCCGTGCTGCACGCGTCGCCACCGAACGCGGCCGAGGGGGCAGCGCGGATCGGCACGCTGCACGCCCTGATCGTGCCGGCCATCGCACTGTCGGTGCCGTTGATGGACACGGCACTGACCATGATCCGCCGGCCCATCCTACACCGCCGCAGCATCTTCGCGGCCGAGCAGGAGCACATCCACCACCGGCTTTTGCATGTCGGCCTGACCCACCGTTATGCGGTGTTCCTGATCTGGGGCGTCACGGCCACGGCGGCGATTGTCGCGCTGGTCGCGGGCTTCGGGAACGGCTGGGCCACGCTCGGCGGATTGTCGCTGTTGATCCCGTTGATGGTGGGACTGTTCCGACTTGCTGGGTCGGTGCGGGCGCGTGAGACTTTCCGAGCCCTGCGTCGCAACCGGGCGGCCAAGCGTGATTCGAGTTACTGGACCAAGAAGTATGAAGACGCCCAACTCAAACTAGGCAAGGCCCGCACCTTCGAGCAGTGGTGGGTGCAGTTGATTGCTGCCGCGGAGATGCTCGACGTACGGCGGATGACGCTCAGCGGTCTGCATCGGGACGGCGAGCCGTTCGCGCAGCGCTGGGATCGCCCCGGACACGCCGAGAGCAACGAAAATCCGACGGTCGCACCGCTCACCGCCGAGTTCCCGGTTCGACAGCGCCGGTTGGGCGAGCAGATGCGGCTTTCGATCGTGATCCCGGCGGACAAGCTCGACGGCTCAAACATCGAGTCGGCCGCCCACCGCCTGTCGCTCATGTCACGTCTGCTCAGCGACTACTCGCTGCATGCCCTGAATCGCTTTGAAAAGGCGGCGACTGAATTTTCTAATACCTCGGAAGACGCACCGAGCGAGGCCGATTTGATGAGTTCCGAGGAAGCGCCCACCGATCAGCCACGCGTCGCCATCGTCCACGACTTTCTTTACACTTATGCGGGTGCCGAGCGGGTTCTCGAACAGATGCTCGAGGTGTTCCCGCATGCCGATCTGTTCTCGCTGATCGACTTCGTTCCGGCCGAGAAGCGGCAGTTCATCCGCAACAAGCCGGTCAAGACGTCGTTCATCCAGCGATTGCCGTTGGCCAAGAGCAAGCACCGGGCGTATCTGCCACTGATGCCGTTGGCGATCGAGCAGCTGAACGTCAGCGACTACGACGTGGTTCTGTCGAGCAGTTACCTCGCGGCCAAGGGCGTGATCACCCGGCCGGATCAGTTGCACATCAGCTACTGCCACTCGCCGCCGCGTTGGGCGTGGGACCTGCAGAACCAGTACCTGTCCGAGAGCAAGCTCCATCGCAGCGGCCCGATCGCCACGCCGAAGCTGTTCATGGCCCGAGCGTTGTTGCACTACATCCGCAACTGGGACGTGCGTAGCGCGACCGGCGTCGATGAGTTCTTGAGCAACAGCGCCTACGTCGGTCGCCGGATCTTCAAGACCTACCGCCGCAAGAGCACGGTGCTGTTCCCGCCGGTCGATACGACCTTCTTCAGCCCCGGCGACGAAGCGCAATACGGCGAACGCGGTGACTTTTACGTCACGGCCTCGCGGTTCGTGCCGTACAAGCGGATCGATCTCGTCGTCGAAGCATTCAAGCAGATGCCCGACAAGCGGTTGGTCGTCATCGGCGACGGCCCGGACAGGGCCAAGATTCAGCGGATCGCCGAGGAGGCCGACAACATCAAGCTGGTCGGCCGGGTCGACGGCAAGCAGATGCTCCATTACTTCCGTCTTGCCAAAGCGTTCGTGTTTGCGGCGGAGGAGGACTTCGGCATCGTGCCGGTCGAAGCCATGGCGTGCGGCACGCCGGTCATCGCTTACGGACGGGGCGGCGTTCGTGAGAGCGTCGTCGAGGGTGAAACCGGTGTCTTCTTCGACGAGCAGACCCCGCAGGCGATCGCCGATGCGGTCCATGCGTTCGAGGACAACGCGACGATCGACCACGCCGTTGTTCGCGCACGAGCCGAGCAGTTCAGCGAAGCCAACTTCCGCGAGCAGTTGCGGGCGATCGTGGAGGGCACGTGGTTCTACTTCTGCGAGCATCACGGGCTGCCACATCGCGTGTTGCGCAACGGCAGCAGCGTCGAGCGGGTGGCGGACGCTTCGATCCACGGCAGCCACGACGACGAGGCCCCGGACTATTCCAGGAACGGTCACGTTGATCCCGAGAAGCCCGAGGCCGGACTGAAACTGCCCGGTGACCCTGACTGAATCGCCCGTCCGATTCGCACTCCAATGATGTGCATTGACGTCGGACCGACAGAGAAGTGAGATGACCGAGCAAGCCAAGCCGACCACCAAGCAAGAACGCGTCCCCGAGCCAGCCCCGTACGAACAAGAGCGCGGCCCGAAGTGGAAGCTGCTCATCGGGCTCGGTGTGCTGTTGCTCGTGATCGCGGTGGTCGGGGCGTCGTTCGTTGTCGTCCGCAAGGCTCGTGTGCAACGCGCGATGCTCGCCGATTTGCAGGAGGGCTACGAACTGCTCGAAGCCGGCCAACCCGACCGGGCCCGAATCCTGATCGGCCCCTTCGTTCAAGCCAACCCCGACGATGTCGAGGCCAAGTATGCTTACGCCCGGGCCAACCGCCAAGTCGAGCAGCCCAACGGCCGGCACATCATCGAAACCATCGGCTTCCTCCGGCAGATCCTCAACACCGACCCGAACCACACCGAAGCCGAGCGTGACTTGGTCGAGCTTTCGGTGCTGCTGGGCCTGAACAACGACGTGTTGCGGATGACGGCCGACCTTCCGCCCGAACCAATGTCGGACCCGGTGCTGCTCGAATCCCGAACACTCGCGCTCGCCGCCACCGGTGACCTCGACGATGCACTCACCTACGCCCGGGCGTACAACCAGGCACTGCCGGCCGACCTGCTCGGCCATGTCCGCACACTCGAGATTTTCCGGGCCAGCCGCGCCGACGAGGAAGTCATTCGGGCCCGCGCCGAGGAAGTCGCCGCACCGATGACGCCGGCCCGGTCCGCGGTGATTCGGGGGTTTGCCGAGCGGATTCTCGGCAACCACGAACGCGGGGTCGAGCTTGCCAAGCAAGCCGCCGCCGACCCCGAGACCGACGTGAAATTCGTCGCGCCGCTGGTAAACCTGCTCGACGGCTACGGCGAGTATGAGCTGTCGCTTGCCGTGCTCGAAAACGCGGCCGATGTCGACGACCTCGACGCCCGCATTCGTTTCGCCCAACGATTGTGGGAGGGCGGTCGCTACGCGGCGTTGCTGGGGCTGACTGAAGACCTTGATCCGTCCGATCCGACCGCCGATGCACGTCTGCTGGGGCTGCGCGGGCTCGGACTGATCGGCGAGGGCCGGCGTGACGAGGTCGCGCCGATCGTGGCCGGACTGCTCGAACGTCCGGAAGGCACACGCGGCCACGCCTGGGCGGCGATCCTGCCGGTCTGGCCTGATGAGCGTGGACTCTTCTCGGTCGCGACTGCCGACGTCGCTGACTCCATCGCCGCGGCACGCGCCGCGCTTTCGTTGGGCCAGCACGCATCGTTCGAGTACCTGCTCGGCGTGTCATTGGCCCGCGCCGGTGAGCCGATCGCGGCGGCCGAGCATCTGCAAGTCGCAGCCCGACTCGCGCCTTCGTGGAAAGCGCCCGCCGTGGATCATCTGCGAACGCTTCTTGCTAGCGGCCGGGGTAACGAATCGGTCCGGGCCGCGCGGGTGCTCCTGCAGCGCGGACGTTCCGATCCGGAGACGCTCGCCGTGGTCGCCGAGGCGATCGCTCGGCTCAGCGGTGATGCGAACTCCAAAGGCATCGACGACGCGCTCCAACTTCTCGAAGACGCGCTCGAGATTGATCCCGGTTCAGTAGAGGCCATCGTGCTCAAAGCCAACCTGCTGGCCGAGCGGGAAGATGTCGATGGTGCCCGCGCATTGCTCGCGCCATTGCTGGAAGACCCGAACGTCTTCGCCGACACCCCGCGTGCCGGGTTGCGTGCCAGTCAGCTCGCCCGGCGGCTCGACATGGACGCGCAAAGGTTGCTCAACGACGTGACATGGCCGGGCGAGGATGCGCGGATCGCCTTTGCCCGGGAACGCGCGGTCGGTGCTGCGTCATCCGAGGCGGCGATCGAAGCGATGCAACTGACCGGCGGCGGAGCGTCCGTCGCGCTTTCCGAGATCGACCTCCGTCTCGCCATGGGCGACGATCGCACGGCGGTCGGCGAACGGATCGCCGCGCTGGCCGAGCAATACCCGGCCCGTATCGACATCCAGCAGCGTGCCGCCGCCGCTTCGGCGACGATCGCCCAACGCCGGGCCGCGGTCGAAAGGTTGGTCGGTCTGGTCGAGCCGTACGGACTCAACTGGCCGACGACTGCGGCGGTGCTGGTGTTGCAGCAAGCCGACGAGCGTGGTCAGACGTTGCCGGAAAGAGAACTGTCCGAGCTGGCGTTGCGGGTGTCGGCCGTGACGCGGGCCTATGAGAATGCCGTCGAACCTCGGCTCGTGTTGGCCGAAGTGCTCACCCGGCTGGAAAGCCGCGACGAAGCGATCAAGCAGGTCGCCGAGGCGACCCGCGCGGTTCCCGACAACATTCCGCTGCGGCTCAAACTTGCCGAGATGCTGCAGCGCGAGGGCGAGTTCGGCCGCGCGGATCAGCACTTGCGCACGGTTGAGGAACTGGTCGCGCGGCCATCGGTCCGGGCGTCGGACGGGGAGCGTCGACTACTCGCGCAGCTGCTCACCGGTGCCGGCCAGGCCGAGCGAGCCGTGGCCGTCCTCGAAGGTCTTCCACGCACCGGCGACCTGCCGGACATGCAACTGCTCGAGCTCTACCGCCGGCAGGGCGCGATGGACCCCGAGATTATCGCCAAGCTCCTCGAAAGTGGCGAGACGGCCCAGTTGCTCTTCGTCATCGACTACTTCGCCAGCCGCGGCGACAAGGAAGGCATCGCCACCGCGCTCGACCGGCTTACGTCGAGCGAGCTGAGCCCGGCGGAGCTCGCGCGGGTGCGAGGCGATGCGGCGGCGCGGTCCGGCGACTTGGCCGGCGCGCTCGAAAGCTACCGGGCCTCGGTTGCCGACGACCCGAGCAATCGTGAAACCTGGCGTCGTCTCGTGATCGCCAACTTCAGTCTCGGCGACATTCCCGCCGCCATCGCCGCCGCTGCCGAGGCTGCGGACAAACTCGAGAACGGCGGTGCTTACGCGCTGTTTGCCGAGAAACTCGCCGCGGCCGACGCGTCGGAAAACTTGCTGCGCGACATCCCGCAGGTCGGCGAAGTGCTCACGACGCTGTTGGTCAACGACGCCGACAACGAGGCGGCCGCGCGGATGGTCGACACGCTCATTGCCGCCCGGACCCAAGACCAACAACTCGACGAGTTGACCGAGGCGTTGGCGGTGATCGCGGCCGACGCGCCGCGGCTTTACGAAGTGCAGGACCTGCTGACCCGCATCGCCATGCTGGCGAGCAAATGGGATATCGCTTACGAGGCGGCCGAGCGGTCGGCACGCTTCGATCCCATCCGCATCGAGCCGGCACGCTTCGCTGCCGAGGCCAAGGCGCAAGCGCGAGAGTGGGATGAAGTGATCGACCTGGCCCGGCGTTGGGAGCAGCGCTCGATCTCGGCCGGGTCCAACCCGTTGCCGGCGATCTTGCTCCGGGCCCGTGCGCGGCTCGCTCAGGATCAGGCATCTCGAACACTCGCACTTTTGCGACCTTACCGAGAGCGCATGCGTGAAGATCCCGCGGCCTACGCCGAGGTTATCGCCGTGTACAGCGAAGCGCTCTTGCAGCGCAACAGCGGCAGCGAGGCATTGCCGTTGCTCGAGCCGTTGGTTCAGGAGATGCCGTTCGCCCGACGCATTTACATCCGCATCCTCGGCTCGCAATGGCCCGACGCCGCCGATGCCGCGGACAAGCTCGCCGCGATCGACCCGGTCATGCGGCGTAGCGGCCCGGCCGAAATGATTCTTCTCGCTCGCGGGTGGAAGGATCTTGAGCGGCGGGGCGTTGAGAACAACGAGTTCGATACGCTGGTCCTCGCCGCCGCAACGCAGATGCTCGGGTCGGATCAAACCGTGGGTGACGGGCTGATCGTCGAAACCGCCATGCTCGGCACCGACCTGCTGAGCCGCGAGGAGTTGACCGCGCTTTACCGCAAGGCGCTTTCGGTCAATCCGGAGAACCCGATCGCCCTGAACAACCTCGCGATGCAGTTGATCGAGGAGCCCACCGACGGATCCCTCGAGGAAGCGTTGTCACACGCCGAGCGGGTCGCGGCGATCGAGGATCATCCGGCCCACGCGTACTTCCTCGATACCCTCGCCAGTGTGCAGCGGGCGCGTGGTGAACTCTCGGATGCGGCGCGATCGTTGTACGAGGCGACGCGTGCCGAGCCGCAAAACCCGCGCTGGTTCGCCAACCTCGCCGAGGTGCAACTCGAGCAAAACCTCCCCGATGCCGCCCGCCCGAACTGGGAAGAAGCGAAACGTCTCGCGGCGGGGCGACGCAATCTCGAACCCGAAACGCAAGCCACGCTTGCCCGGCTCGATGAGGCGTTCGAATGACCGGCACCGTCGCCGTCGGGTCGGCCAATCCCGTCAAGATCGACGCCACCCATGACGGCCTGGTCGCGTTGGGGTTCGATGTCGCCGTCGTCGGTATCGACGTGCCCAGCGGCGTCGATGCGCAGCCCGTCGGTGACGACGAAACGTTTCAGGGCGCGCTCAACCGTGCCCATGCCGTCCGTGCTTCGGCGGCCGACGCTGTTCTGGCGTTCGGTATCGAGGGTGGCGTGGTTTGGCGTGGCGATATTCTCGATGCGATGGCGTGGGTCGTCGCGCTGGACCGTGACGGACAAATCGGGTCGGCACGAACAGCGACATTTTCGCTGCCGCCGGCGGTCGCCCGCCTCGTCGCCGATGGCGTCGAACTCGGCGACGCCGATGATCAGGTCTTCGGTCGTAAGGACAGCAAGCGCACCAACGGCGCCGTCGGTTTGCTCAGTGGCGATGCGATCGGCCGGACCGAGTACTATGCCCACGCCGTCACGCTCGCTGCCTTGCGCTGGCGTCAGCCCGAACTGTGGTGATTTTTTGTTTCGCGATCAGCCCACCCGGGTGTAACACGGTGGAGTCGGTATGAAACTTCTTGTCTTGTCGGTGCTCATGCTCGTTCAGTCGGCCGGTCAGCCGGGGTCGCTGGTGGACCGCTGGTCGGTGACCGACGTGACGCGTCGGCCGGTCGTTGAGCTGGTCGCAAGGGACAACCCGTTGCCGCTGTATTGGGCGGGATCGCCCGAGGTGTTCCCGGTGCCAGAGGGGGTGCCGATCGTCGGCGTGATCCCGACGATGGCCGAGCATATCTTTGGTTTTTGGCCTCGGATCGAGAAGGACGGCACGCCTGTCTACGGTGGTACGCCGATCGGCCACAATCTCAACCTCCACCTCGCCAAGCTCCGCGAGCAACTGACCCGTCGCGATGCCAAGCCGACGTTCATCGGCGATCGCGTTCGGGCGGCCGGCGTGCTTTGTTTCGATTTCGAGGCGTGGCCGATCGCCTGGGAACGGGTCGACGCCAAGTACCGCGCTCTTGCGATAGAGCAGATCCGCGAGCGCAATCCCGATGCCGTGCGTCACATGACCGACGAACAGGTCGAAGCGCTTACCGCCCGCGAGTGGGAACGCCGGGCCAACGAGATTTTCGTCCGCAGTGCCGAGGTCGTCCGTGAGACCATCCCCGGCACGAGGGTCGGCTACTACGGCCTCACGGTGCAGCGCAGGACCTGGCCTGACGCGTGGGAGAAAACCGACGCCCGCGCCGACGAATGGCGCGAACGCAACGAGGCGTCGATGCCGACGGTGCGGGCATCCGACATCCTCTTTCCGACGATCTACAATTTCTACCACAACGGCGGCAACGACGGTCGCGGCTACGTCGAACTCAACGTCGGCGAAGCCCGCCGACTCGCCGACCTGGCCAATGCCGAGGACGGCGGCGATCGCCAGGTCATCCCCTACGTCTGGGGCTTGTACCACCCCTCCAACGCGGCCAAGGCGTTCACCCCGATCGACGCCGAGGACGCCGTCGCCCACATTCACGGCAGCGTCGCCGCCGGTGCCGACGGCCTAGCGCTCTGGGACAGCGTCCGCCTCTGGGACCGCCACCGCCGCATCGACCGCGCCGCGTTCCGCAGCGGCATCTGGCAACTCTACACCGACCTCTACGCCGAGCCGTACGCGGAGATGGTCAAACGCGAAGTGCAGGGCGACTAGTCATCCTCCGGCGACGCGGGCGGCAGCAACTCATACCCATGCTCCGCCGCGAACCCCTCGACCCAGTCGCAGCCGAGTCGTCGGGCGAAGGCAAGAGTAGAGACGCAATATCTAAGGTAGGAGGCATCAACACCCGCGAGTTCGTGCATGCTCCCTGCGACTTCGCGGCACGCCTCGCATGCTTTCGATTTTTCGCCGGCATTATCCCAACTCCATGCAACGCCAAAGCGGGCAAGAGCAAAATGGAACCGCACATCCTCGTTTGCCGGACGCATAAACCTTGAGCGAACGATTTCGACTGCTCTTGCTGCATCACTCGGGTGCTCATCTTCCATCCAAGCGTCAACAGCCTTGATGCACGTTCTGGCGAGCGCGAGACGTATGTCGTCGATGTCATCGTCGCGGACGCGTATGTGGAGTCGGTCGAGTACGACTTGGGCACGCTCCGGCTCGTTAGCCTTGACCCATGCGGTCGCGACGTTCGCGGAGGTGTTGGCGAGTTGGAGGCGTATGTCGTCGGTGTCATCGTCGCGGACGCGTATGTGGAGTCGGTCGAGTACGGCTTGGGCATGCTCCGGCTCGTTAGCCTTGACCCATGCGGTCGCGACGTTCGCGGAGGTTTTGGTGAGTTCGAGACGTATGTCGTCGGTGTCATCATCCCGGACGCGTGTGTGGAGTCGGTCGAGTAGGACCTGGGCTTCGTCCATCATGCTGCGATCACCAAGCCGGCTCGTAAAGTTGACACAAATCATCGACCACAGCAGAAGGTTCGACCGTGGTTCAAGTCGATTGATGGTGGCGGTTTCGAGAGGATGATCGCGGCCCAGGCGGTAGATGACGATGGCGGTGTTCAACGGGTCGGTCGACCATGCAGCTTGAACCAGTTCGGCTGTGTCGCGCTCGACCTGCGGGTCGGGTTTCGCGTTGGGCAAGGCGTTGGGGTTGCGGCCGCGGAGGCGTTGGAGGAGGAAATAGCTGCCGAAGATGTCGGGTTGGAGCGGCGGGAGTGTGTAGGGCGAAGATGTGTCATCCGATCCGGCGAAGCGATGTAATGCGGACCAGCGGTTGTTGTGTGCGTCGGCTTCGTCGGGCTTGTCGTGATGGGCGTTTGGATCGGGGAACATCCTGGATTCGATGAGCTTGGCGATCGGTTCGGGGTTGCCTTCCGGCTTAAGGGTGATTCCTCCGATCAGCGTTGCCAGGGTGAGCGCGTTCAACTCCGGCTTCGTGACGCCGAGCTTGTGCAGGCGCTTGAGTTCGCGCCGCAGCAGGTGGTTGAGTAGCTGCGAGCCGTCCCACTGTTGGGCTTTGTCCAAGCCGACATCGGCGATCGCGTCTGCGGCGAGGGCCGCGTACAGCGGTCGGCGTTCGGGGTCGATTCGCTGCAAAGCGCGGAGCGTCTGGAAGGCGGCAAGTGTTTCGATCTCACGGAGATCGAAGACATAACGCATCGCGTCCCAGAGGTGTTTCGTCGCGATTGTCTCGATTCGTCGGCCGCTGTTGTCGTTGGGGTCGTTCTGCCAGTTCGCTTGGCGCAGCAACACCTCGCCGGTCGAGTCGGGCTCGGTGTTGAACGTCGTTCGCCACTGATCGTCCGGTGAGCGTTCCAGCAGTAGGAAGCGAATGCGTTGGCCGATCGTTTTCGCACGTTTGCACAGGGCCGCGATCGCACTGGCCACCGCCTTCGGTCGCTCGGCGACGTAGTCGACGACGATGAGCGTCGGCTTGTCGAACGTGGCCTCGTCCCATGCTTCAAACTTCGAGTCTCGGGGCAGAAAGCCGGCATACCAGCTACGCGCGGCCGCCTCGAAACAGAGTTCGAGCGCGAGACGCGTTTTGCCGTAGCCGCCCGGGCCATGCCACAGCCACCAACGGGTGTTCGGTCCGTCGTCTTCGTTGAGGAAATGCCAGAGCTCAGCCATTTCCGCGGATCTTCCAACCATCGGCACACGCCGCGCGGATGCGACGAAGGGGTTGTCGATGTCGCGACGCTTCTCGTCCCAACGTAAGTCGACAAGGTCGAGGACGGGGCGCTTCTTCGATTCACGCGCGAACCGTTGCAGCTCCGCGACGGCGGTCATGACCTGCTCGTGCCGCTCGTCTTGCACCTTCTGCAGCGCGAGCAGTTCGCTGAGAGCGATCGAGCCGAGGATCCGCAGCTGTTCGACACGATCGGCCAGGGCTTTGGTAAGTTCGTTGGCTAGCTCGCGGTGCTTGTCGAGGAATGCGTCGAGCTGCTTCTTCTGATCGAGGTGGATCAAGACGAGCATGCCGTGCAGCGGACCCTTGCTGGTGTGGTCGGCGACGATATGCTCGGCAACGCCGGCTTGGCGTAGTGCGTCGGCGATTGCCTCGAGATCCACCGCCCGTTCACGGCCGAGCGCCTTCAGATAGCGCGCGGCCCGTTGCAGCGTTTTGCCTTGTGAGGATTGGTTAAAGAGGTCGACCACCGCCGCCGACCCGCCGACGAGTCCGGCGATCGAGCCGGCGAGTAGGTTGGGATCGCCAGGGGTTCCGAGAAAGCCGGCGATATCGATGCCGAGCGACGTCGCGACCCCGCCCACGAGTCCGACGATGCCAAACCCCCGAATGGTCTTACCGAGCTTTGCCCCCGAGATGGTCATGCGTGTTTGATCCTAACGGAAGTTCGGTCATCGAGTCACTCACACCAGATCGCCCATCGCCTGCTGGAGGCGGCGGACTTCGTGGAGGGCGGTGCCTTTGAGGGCGGGTTTGGTGGGCAGTGGGGGGACGACGGCGTGGCCGACGCCGAGGCGGGCGGCTTCCTTGAGGCGGCCTTCGATCTGGGGGACGGGGCGGACTTCACCGCCGAGGCCGAGCTCGCCGAGGGCGAGGGTGCCGGGCGGGAGTGGGCGATTGAAGTGGGCCGATGCGATGGCAAGGGCGACGGCGAGGTCGGCCGCGGGTTCGGCGATCTTTACGCCGCCGGCGATGTTGACGAACACGTCGTCTGCCGCGAGACGCACATCACAGCGTTTTTCGAGCACCGCGATGATCATCGACACGCGGTCGGCGGAGATGCCGCTGACCTTGCGACGTGCGGCGCCGACGACGCTGCTGGCGGTGAGTGCTTGAACTTCGACAAGCAACGAACGTGAGCCTTGCGAGACGCACGTCAGCACCGAGCCGCTGGGCGCGCCGTCGGGATGCTGCGTCGCGAACAGCCCGGCGGGGTCTTTGACCTCGGCGAGTCCGGTGCCGGTCATCTCGAACAGGCCAACTTCGTGGGTGGAGCCGAAGCGGTTTTTGATGCCGCGGACGATGCGGTGGCTGTGGAAGCGGTCGCCTTCGAAGTAGATGACGGTGTCGACGATGTGCTCGATGATCTTCGGGCCGGCGAGGGTGCCTTGCTTGGTGACGTGGCCGACGATGCCGATCGCGCAGCCGGTCCGCTTGGCGTGGTAGACCAGGTCCATGCATCCGTCGCGCAGCTGCGTGACCGAACCGGGCGCTGCGGGGAGGTCGGGCTTGTACACCATCTGGATCGAGTCGACGATCGCGACGGCGGGTTTGTGCTTGTCGAGCTGATGGCGGACGCGTTCGAGGTTGGTCTCGGCCAAGATTCGTAGGCTGTCGGTCTTCGCCAGGCCGAGCCGCTCGGCACGCAGCTTGGTCTGTCGGGCGGACTCTTCGCTGGTGACGTACATGACCGGCGTGCCGTGCTTGGCGAGCTCTGCCGCGGCTTGTAGCAGGAGCGTCGACTTCCCGATTCCCGGCTCCCCTCCGACAAGCACCGCCGACCCCGCGACGAACCCGCCGCCGAGCACGCGATCGAACTCGCCGATGCCGGTCGTGATTCGCGGCGCGTCGGCCGTGTCGATCGCGTCGAGCGTCAACGCTTCCGCACCGCCGGCCAAGTCCCCCGTACTGCGAACACCCACGGCGTCCCGCGCGTCGGTCTTCGCCTCCTTGAACTCTTCGAGCGAATCCCACGTCCCGCAGTCCGGGCACTTGCCCATCCACTTCGGATGCACGCTGCCGCACGAGTTGCAGAGGAACTGGGAGCGGGTTTTAGCCATTAGGGTAATGGTAGGGCGAGCGTGTTCGCTGAAGCGAACGTGCCAAGCCGCCGTTACTTGTCAACGCGTTCGAAGCGGTAGACGGCGCGGTATATGCCGGCGACTTCACCCATCGCGATCGTCTGCGATCGGTACTTCTCGTTGCGTGGTTGTAGGCGGACCGCGTCGTCTTCGGGGAAAACGCGCTTGAACGTGGTCGTGCCGTCGGCGAAGCGGACGAAGCAATCGTCGCCGGGCCGGGGGGCGAGGGCGGGGGAAAACACGACGATGTCGCCCTCGTTGTACTTGGGCTGCATCGAGTCGCCGTGGACGCGGGTGGCGAAGGCGTCGGGGTCGTTGAGCCCGGGGACGGCGAGGTAGTCGTCGGCGACGCGTGGCGGGTAGTCGAGGTCGGTGAAGTCGTGCGGATAGCCGGCGGCGACCTTGTTGATGATCGGCACGCCGCGCTGCAGCTCGACGGGTTCGCCGACGTTGCCGGTCGACTCGGCCGCATCGTGGAGCAAGCCGTCAAGGTATGCCGCGTCCAGGTCGAGGCCTTCGTCGTTCTCGCCGGCCTTGAGCAGCTTCGCCAACACACTCCGCACATGCGGCGGCGTCCGCATCAACTCCGCATGATGAACCAGCACTCTTGGCGGCAGTCCCAAAGCCCGTTCGAGTGCTTCGAGTTTTTCCGTGCTCGGCGGGTTACTCACACGGCCGGTTTCGATGAGCGACAGGTAGGGCTTGGAGATGCCCGTGCGTCCGGCGACTTCGTCGAGTGTGAGCCCGAGCCCTTGCCGCGCGTCGCGGATGCGTTGGCCGAGGGGTGAGGCATCGGAGGGCATCGCCGTCATCCTAACCGTGGGCGTTCGGCTCGTCATGCGCTACGCTCACGCCATGCCGGCAACGGAGACATGGACGGTCCGCCGACTCATCGAATGGACAACCTCATTCCTCGATCGCAAGGGTATCGACAGCCCCCGGCTCTCGGCGGAGATGTTGCTCGGGCACGTGCTTTCGCTCCGGCGGATTCAGCTCTACACCGACCACGACCGTCCCCTCGCCACCGACGAACTCACCGAGTTCCGCGATCTGGTGAAGCGTGCCGGCGAGCATGAGCCGATCCAGTACCTCGTCGGCAAAGCGTACTTCTTCAACCTCGAACTCGACGTTGAGCCGGGCGTGCTCATCCCGCGGCCGGACACCGAAACGCTCGTGGAAGAGGCGATAGCGCACTTGAAGCCGGTCGAGTCGCCGACGGTGCTGGACCTTTGCACGGGGACAGGAAGTGTCGCGCTGGCGATCGCGATGCAGATTTCAACGGCACGTGTGGTCGCGGTCGACATCGCCGACGAGGCGGTCGCGCTTGCGCGTCGGAACGTCGAGAAGCACGGGCTTGGCGACCGCGTCGAGGTGGTTGCCGGCGACTTGTTCGCGCCGGTGGCGGGTTGCACGTTCGATGCCGTTGTCGCCAACCCGCCGTACATCGCGACGGATCAGTTGGTCGGACTCGATCGCAACGTGCGCGATCACGAGCCGATGCTCGCGCTGGACGGTGGGCCTGACGGTCTCGACCCGCACCGACGCATCCTCGCCGAGGCCGATAGCTTTCTCGAACCCGGCGGACTGCTCGCGCTGGAAATTGCATTTGACCAAGGCGAAAACGCTTTGGCATTGGCGCAGGGCTTTCCCAGTTTTACTGACCGGCAGATCGTGCGTGATCTGGCTCGCAGGCCGCGTGTGTTGACGATGCATTTAGCCTCGTAAACAGGGTGTTTTCGTTTGCCGGGGTCTGGTTCGCGCGACATGTTTTCTCCGAACCCCGCCGCCGGATCAACGGAAACACACATGGCACGATCGCACCACCTCGCCGCCGCTCTCGCTGTCGGCACCGCAATCACGGCATCCTCCGCCTTCGGGCAGGTCGAGTTCTTCCAGGAACTGCTGGTCAACGGCAACTTCGAGACCGGTGATTACACCGGTTGGGAAGAGGACAACGCTTACGGCGGCCGCAAATGGGAGGTTGTCACCGGGCCGCTCGGTGCGTCGGGCATGGTGCCAACGGACGAGTCGCAGTTCGCGACGCCGTTCAACGCGGGGCCGATTTCGATGCCGTGGGGGACACTGCTTCAGGCGATCGACCTGGATAGTCTCACCTTCCCGACGATCATCGTCGGCGGTGACGCATCGCAAAACCGCTCGAACGTCGAAACCGTCGTCTTCCCTTCGACCGATCAGGCGAACTTGCCGTATCACATCCCCGGCTATGTCCCACCCGGCGACGGGCCCGCGCCAAGCGATGGCCCCGACCCCGGCGACGGACCCAACAACGGTCCGGTCGAGATCGAACTCGTGCCCACCGATCGGCTCAACGTGTCGGTCGAGGCGATCTACGGCTACGACACCGTCGAGTTCGAGTTGCGGTATCTCGACGAAGACGGCCAAGTGCTTCGTGTCGATGACCTCGGCAAGCACGGGTACCAGCCCGAGATCAATGAAGGTCCGTGGAATGGCGTGAACAAGGTCGTGACCGACGAGGTCATCATCCCCGAAAACACGCGGTACATCTCGTTCTGGGCACGGACCGAACTCGTGCTTGGTACGTACATCGACGCCGGGTTCGACAACGCTTCGTTGCAGTTGGAACTGGTGCCGGGTGATCCGGTGCCGGAGCCGGGCGGGCTTGCGGTGATGGCACTGGGCGGGTTGCTACTCCGTCGTCGGCGTTAGGCCGGCATGGGTGGCTGGACCGGGGTCGGTACCGCGTGGTGATCGCTCGTCGGCGGCGGAACGACGGCCGCGAGGTGCTCGGCCCAAAATCCTTCGAACGTCCGTTCGAGGCTCCAACGCGACCGACGTTGCTCGGCAGCGACACGCATCGCGGCCAGTTTCCCTGGCTGATCGAGTAATTCGTTGATGGCGTTGGTCCAGACGGTTGGATCGGTCGCCGGGCGTACGAGGCCGGTGATGTTGTCCTCGATGGTTTCGCGTGGGCCGCCGGTCTCGGAGACGATCGCCGGCAGCGCCGACGCTTGCGCTTCCATGACGACTTGGCCGAGCGTGTCGGTGCGGGACGGGAAGACGAACAGGTCGGCCCCGGCGTAGAGCGGGCGGAGTTGTTCGTCGTCGAGCCCGCCGGTGAAGTGAACCGGCAGCCCGGCCAACTCGGCCTTCATCGTTTCGAGGTACGGGCCGACGCCCGCGACCACGAGCCGGACGTCGTTTCGCACGGCGGCGAGTTGCTTGAAGGTTTCGACCAACAGCGGCAGATTCTTCTCGACGCTCACTCGGCCGACGTACAAGAGCTTGTTCGGCCGGTCCGCGTGGGGCAGGGTGTCCCACAGGTCGGTCGGTTGCGGCCTGAACTTCTCGGTGTCGATGCCAGGCGTGATGAGGCGGAGTTTCTCTTCGGCGACGCCGAGTTCACGGAGGTTGTACTGGTACGCGACCGAGCGGCTGAAGACAGCCGCCGCCTGGCCGTAGAGCCACGACATCGCCCGGCGGCAGTTGCCGGCGATGCGATGGTCGCCGGTGAGTTCCTGCACGTATGCGGGGAAGTCGGTGTGGTAGGTCATCAGCACCGGCACACGCAGCATCTTCGCCGCCGCATAGCCGACAATGCCGACCGGGCCGGGGGTGGAAATGTGGATCACGTCGTACTGCTGACGATCGACGAACTCGAGCATCTCCAGCAGCGGTGGAATGTTGAGCGAAAGGTCCGATTCGGCGTAATACGGCATCGGCCGCGACAGCAACGGCTCGAAGTTCCGCCGGTTGGGCACGTCGAAGACGGGTTTGGCGACCGAGGTGTGGATCGTGAGATCGCGCCCGATGCGGCCAGCCTGCACGCCCATGTCGCGGATGAACCGGCCGACGCCGTTGATCTCGTCGAGGGTGTCGGTGAAAAGCCCGACCTTGAGATTCCCGGCGGTCATCGGCTTGGTCTGCCGGGTGATCTCGGGCAGGAGCTTGCGTTCCTTGTTCTGGTGGAACAGCGCGAAGTAGTACGGCGCGAGCACGAACTGGTGGGCCAGCACCGCCCCGAAGCCGTCGAACAGCCGGGCGAACTGGCCGTTGCGGAAAGCGTCGAAAAGCTCCTCCACGAGATCGCTGCTGACGTCGCGGTTGATCGAGTTGACCAGCTCGAAAAACTTCTCGTGCTCGCCCAACGGAGGCAGGCCTTCACGCAGGGCGGTCCAAAGTTCGGGATGATCCCCGGAGTGGCGTCGGGCGGCGCGGAAGAACATGCCGCCGAGTTTCTTGGTGCCGCGGTCCGGCTCCTTCCGCAGGGCAAGCGACTTGCGGACCTTGCTCTTGGCCAGCGTCCAGGCGAGGCGCGTCTTGCTCGGCATCGGGGCGTGACCCGTGAGCGTGTTGAGCAGGTCCTTGGCGAGTGACGCTTTGCGTTCCTTGTTCCGCTCGGCGGCGTAGTACCGCATCGCGACGCCGTAGAACTGGTGCGCGAGTTTCGGCGTCGAGCCCGATTCGCCGCCGGGGGCCGTGCGACCGGTGCGGAGCGCCTCGAGGACGTCCTCGACGGTCTCGGTGTCGGCGGGAAACTCGGTGTACGTGCGGCCGATGTTGAGCTGACCGTGGTCATCGCTGCCGGCGGTGCGGCTCTTGACGTGTGGCTCGGGCCAGAGCGGGTCGATGCCATGCACGTGGGCCAGGCGCTCGATCTCCGACTCGGTCAGCTTGTCGAGCAACGGCTCGAACGCCTCACGATGTACCGGCGAGTGGGCGCCGTTGAGGCACTCGAACCCCTTGAACAAAAGCAGCATCCGCTCGAGATGCCAGCGGAAGAGCATGTCGTTCTGCCGGTAGATCGGGTGGGCGACCGAGTGGGCGAGGTTGTGCTTAAGGAGGTAGTTCGCGACATCGTAAATGTTGTCGCGCATCGCCTGTAGTTCGTCGTGCTGGGCCTGGGTGTGGCCGAAGACGAGCAGGTGAATCTTGCAGCCGTCCTCGGGGAAACGGACGGTGACCTCCTCGCCAACCAGCACGTCCGGCATGTCGGCGATGCGCAGCGCGCCGGCGATCGTGTCGTGGTCGGTGAGCGTGACGAAGTCCATGCCACGCCGCAGAGCCTGGGCGTAGACGTCCTGTGGCCGAGAGTAGCTCTCGGGGCAGGAGATCATGTTAAGCATCGCCTCGCCGGTCTTGTTCGACGCGTCGGAGTGGCAGTGCAGGTCGATGCGTTTTGGTGCGTTGGTCACGGGCTAGTCCGTTGAAAGGGGAGCGGTGTCCTTCCCAAGCCAGTTCGCCCTACCACGACACGGCGCACTGTCGAGAGCACCAACATGGGGCCGGCGCATGTGCAACGTATGTGCCAAGTGTAGCGTCAAAGTTAGTTTCGGGTGCAAATGTCGTTACTTGGATGCACGGATCAGAGCTTGGAGCGTCGCCTTGGCCCGGCCGTCGTCGATCGTGGCGGCCGCCTGCGTCATGCCGTCGGCGAGGTCGTTCGCCTTGCCGACCACGACCAACGCGCCCGCCGCGTTGAGTAGGGCGATGTCGCGGCGTGGGCCGGTTTCGCCCTCGAAAATCGCCTCGATCGCCTTGGCCGACGCGGCCGGGCCGTCGACCTGCAGGTCAGATAGTTCAGGGGTTTTTAGCCCGAGGTCGGCCGGGTCGAGCGTCCAGGTCGTGACTTGCCCGTCGCGGACTTCGCTGATTTGCGTCCTACTGAGGGTGGAAAGCTCGTCGAGTCCGGAGTGTCCGTGGCAGACCCACGCCCGCTTGGTGCCCAGTTCCTTGAGCGCGTGGGCCATGATTTCGGTCAGGTCGGGCGCGAACACGCCGAGCAATTGGTAGCCCGCACCGCCGGGGTTGGTCAGCGGGCCGAGCAGGTTGAAAAGGGTCGGCACGCCCAGCTTCTGGCGGATCTCCGCGACGTTGCGCATCGCCGGGTGGTGGTTGCGGGCGAAGGCAAAGCAGATGTTGGCCTCTTCCAGGCACTGCCGTTCGACGTGTGACGGCGCGTCGAGGTAAACGCCCAGGCATTCGAGCACGTCCGCGCTGCCGGACTTGCTGGAGGCGGAGCGGTTGCCGTGCTTGACAACCTTGACTCCGGCGGCGGCGGCGATGAGGGCGGCGGCCGTGGAGATGTTGAACGTGCCGGTCACGTCGCCGCCGGTGCCGCAGGTGTCGAGGACGGGATCAAAATCGCCCGCATTGATCTTGCGGGCCTTCTCACGCATGACCGTCGCGGCACCGACCAACTCCGAGGCGGCCGGCCCACGACAGGCCAGCCCGGCAAGCAGCGCCCCGACCGCGATCGGCTCGGCCGTCCCGGACATGATCTGCTCAAACGCCCACCGCGTCTCTTCGGCCGTGAGATGCTCGCCACCGATCAGTTTCGACAAGAGTTCCCGCATGGGTCGAGTGTAGCGGGGCATTGCGACCATGCTGAATGTCGATCGGGTGTTGAGGTGTAACGACACCGTGCAAACACAAACACCCGCGACCTTACGGTCACGGGTGCGTTTGCTCAGCGGAGAGGAGAGGATTCGAACCTCCGGTAGGGTTTGACCCCTACGACGCTTTAGCAAAGCGTTGCCTTAAGCCACTCGGCCACCTCTCCGGGTTGTTGCCGCCGGTATGGGCGGGCAAGATTTTACCCGTCACATCTGGGCCGTCCAGTTGTCGGCGGCATCGGCGAAGGCCCGCCGGATGGCGGTCACGACGTCGTCATCGAGCGGCCCTTTGGCGGCGAGGTCGAGGTTCGCCGCCGCGTGGTCGGGGTTGGTCGTGCCGGTGATCGCGCACGTGATCGGCTGGGCGAGGGTGAACCGCAACGCGAGCTCGGCCCATTCGAAGCCGTGGGCAGCGGGGTCGAGGTTCATCTTGTCGAGTCGATCGGCGTAGGTCGCGGCGTACTTCTTGTACAGCCCCTCGCGATCGTCAACATGTTTCCACGCGGCGTTGGCGACGGGCCGCTTGGCGATGACGCCGACGTTGTGAGTCGAGGCCTTGGCGAGCGCGCTGTCGATGTTGGCTTGGTCGGCGATGTTGACGCTGGTCTCGAGCACGGCAATATCCGGCAGCCGACACGCGAACGCCGCCGCTTCGTTGTCGCCGGAGTAACCGACGTGCAAGATTTTCCCCGCATCTCGGCACTCGACGAGCGCACCCAGGGCCTCGTCCATCTCAAGGGTGTGCAGATCGCACGAGTGGATGAGCATGACATCGACCCGGTCGGTTTTCATCCCGGCCAGCGCCGCGTCGACCTGCTTCTTGAGTTTCTCCGGCGCGAACGCATCACCGTCGCCGCCGGGCGTGCCGACCTTGGACACGATCACGAACTCATCGCGGCGATCGGCCAGATGCTTGCCGATGAACTGGTGACTGCCGGGGTAGGCCGTCGCGGTGTCGATCAGGTTGACGCCTGCGTCGAGGAGGGTGTGGGCGACCCTTTCCGCGCGGTCGGCATCGGTCTTCAAAAAGCTCACCGGAGCACATCCCCAGCCTAGCACGGAGACGTCGAGATGGGTTTTACCGAGAGTTCGTCGTTGCAGGGCCATGGGAGACGTTAGACTGGTGTGCGTGTTTCCGTTGCCGATGCTTCTGAACATTGAAACCTGGCCGGTGCTGGTCGTGGGTGGCGGGACCGTCGCGGCTCGAAAGGCCGAGGGGCTGTTGGAACACGGGGCTCGGGTGACGATGGTTTCGCCGGAGTTCGGCGACGTGCCGGCCGAAGTCATCCGCATCGTCGACCGGTTCAACCCCGTCCACCTTGCCGGCAAGCGGATGGTGTTCGCCGCGACCAACCGGGCCGACGTGAACGACGCAGTGTGCAAGGCGGCCCGCGACTACGGCGTGCTTTGCAACCGCGCCGATCCCGGCGAGGGGCAGGTCCGTGCCGACTTTTCGACCCCGCCGCATCGCACCGACGGCGACATCACCATCACCGCCACCACCGGCAGCCCGGCGCTGAGCAAACGTTTGCTCGACGAGTTGCGACCCGATCCGCGGATCGCGGCGATGGCGCGGGTGATGGCCGAACTGCGGCCGTGGATCATCGAGCATGTCCCCTTGCAGGACCGCCGGGCGTTGTTCCGTCGGCTCGTCCGTGACGATGCGCTCGATGCAGCCACGGTGGGCTTCGCCGCCGTCCGCCGTCTCGTCGACCAACATATTCGTTAGCGGCGTGCGACAATTCGTGCAGTTTTCGGGGTGTGGCGTACAGTCACGGTTCGATGCCGGCACCGCACGTCAATCCGCTGCCGTTGATGCTCATCGGCGGGGCCGCGCTTGCGTCGGTGTCGGCGGGATGGGCCGGCCTCGCTCGTTTGCGTGGCAAGGACGCGCCGCTGCGTTGGGTGCAGGGTGTTGCGGTGACGCTCTCGGCCGTCGCGCTCGTTGCCCACATGGCCGAGCGGGGCAACTGGCTGCCGATGCGGGACAACTTCGACGCGTTGTTGTGCCTTGCGTTGTTCGCCATCGCTCTGCCGCTACACGTCGGGCTCGTCGGCAAACGTTTCGGCTGGCTCGACGCGACGCTGCCGGTCGTCGCGGCGGTGTTGCTTGTCGCGGCGGGCGTGTTCGGCGCGACTCGGCCGCAGGACTATCACCTGGACTCGCTATGGCACTGGGTTCATCGCGTGAGCAGCTACGGCGGGGCGGCGGCGTTCGCACTCGCGGCGGCCGGCGGCACCGCCTACCTCGTACTCCGTCAACGCCTCCGCGACCATGCCGATCCACTGCCCGGACTTGGGTCGTTGAGCAACCTCGAGCGCGTCACCTTCTATGCCGCCGTCACCGGGTTCGCGTTGCTCACCGTCGGGCTGCTGACCGGTGTTTGGCGCTGGCGTTACCTCGGCGATGCGGCGGCGGCCGACACGAAGATCACACTCGCCGTCGCCGCGTGGGTCGTTTATCTGCTCGTGCTCCACGCGCCGTTGCACCCGCGCTTTCGTGGCCGGGCGGCGGCGTCGTTGTCCATCGCCGGCTTCGTCGTCATGCTCGGCGTTCTCGTCACCGTCCAGTTCATGTAGTTCATGCGCAAGATCCGCCTGCTGGGACTGAACCACACCACCGCGGCGCTGGACGTGCGCGAGCGCATGGCGTTCCCACCGGTCAAACAGGTCGAGGCGTTGCGGACGCTCCGGCAACGCAAGCCCGACGGCGAGTTCGTGCTGATCTCGACGTGCAACCGCGTGGAGTTGGTACACGCCGCCGAGGAGCCGTGGGACGACGCCCGGCTCGTCGCCGAACTCGCGGCCATGCGCGGCGCGGACCCGGCGGCGTTGACCCAGAGCGTGTACCAGCTCGCCGGCCGGGCCGCGACCGAACACCTTTTCCGTGTGTCGGCCGGCATGGGGTCGATGGTCGTGGGCGAAACGCAAATCCTCGGGCAGGTCAAGGCCGCCTACGCCACCGCGCAAGCCGAGGGCACCATTGGTAAACGGTTGCATCCGTTGTTCCAACGCGCGTTGCAAGTCGGCAAGCAGGTGCTCCACGAGACCGCGCTCGGCGAGGGGCGGGTCAGCATCGCGTCGGTCGCTGTCGACTACGCCCGGCAGATTTTCGGTGACTTCGGCAAGCAGACCGTGCTCGTCGTCGGTGCCGGGAAAATGGCTCGGCTCGTGGCGCGATCGTTCGTGGACCAGAAGCCGAAGCGGATGCTGCTATGCAATCGCAGCGCCGACCGGGCCGAATCGCTGCGCCAAGCCCACGGCGGCGAAACAGTGCCATGGGAGAACCTCGAACAAGCCTTGGTCGAAGCCGACGTCGCCGCCTTCGGCACCGGAGCCGACACGGCGGTCCTCACGGTCGACATGCTCGAGCCGTTGATGAGCAGGCGTCGGTATCGGCCGATGTTTCTGATCGACGTGGCCGTACCCCGCAATGTCGAGGTTGCCTGCGGCGAGCTCGAATCGGTGTACCGCTATGACGTCGACGACCTGCAACGCGTGGTGAGTCGGACCACCGCCGGGCGACAGGAAGCGCTCGCCGACGCCGAGGCGATCGTCGCCCGTCACGTCGAACAATTCACTGTCTGGAACCGCCAACGCGAGCTCGGCCCGACGATCGCCGCGCTGTACAAGAAGCAGCACGACCGCAGCAAGTTGGAGCTTGACGCACTGCTGGCGACGATGCCGG
This sequence comes from Planctomycetota bacterium, assembly GCA_039182125.1. NCBI lineage: Bacteria > Pseudomonadati > Planctomycetota > Planctomycetota bacterium. The sequence continues at coordinate 21,811 of JBCDCH010000027.1, read as the reverse complement.
ATCTGGACGAGACACAGCGGGCAAGGCTCGAGGACTTCCGCCGCAAACTGGTGAACAAGCTCATGCACGATCCTGTGAAAGCCCTGCGGCGTCGTGGCGAGGGGCATGCTTATCAGCATGCATTGGCGGAGTTGTTCAACCTCGACAATGAGTGAGCGCCCACGGCCGGACGCGTGGGTTTTCGTCGGGCAATGCTTATCGTGGGGGGATGAAGTACGTCCTGCTCGCACTCCCGATCTTGACTGTGGCCGTTGGCGGCGTCGTGGCGGGATCGTCGTGGGCGGCGTTCTTGGTGACGGTGCTCGCGGAGTCGCCGTATGCGGCGGCGGTGTTGGTGGCGGCATACGGACTTGGGCGGTGGTTGGTCAAAAGGGCGGACGTGCTCGCCGAGGTCACGGCGATCGGCTTGGGGTTGGGCGTGATCTCGCTGGCGGTGTTGCTGCTCGGATTGGCGGGGGTGTTGTCGCAGGTCGTGGGGTTTGCGCTGCTCGCGGTCGGGATCGTGTTGGCCGTCGGGCACGGATACGTCCACCGCGAACGGTTGCAGAAGCGGTTGGACGTCCGGGCGAAGTCACACTGGGTTTTGCTCATCCCGGCCGTCCCACTCGGCATCGCGTTGGCCGCAGCGACGGTGTATCCCGGGCTGCTCTGGCCGGAGATGTCGTGGGGCATCGAGCCGGCCGGCTACGACGTGGCCGGGTACCACATGCAACTCCCGCGCGAATGGCACGACGCGGGTCGGATCACCGAGCCGACGCACAACGTGTACGGCTACTTCCCGCTTGCGGTCGAGATGCACGGCCTGCTCGCGATGCACCTGCGCGGCGGGGCTTACGAGGGCATGTACCTCGCGAAGCTGATGCACTTTGCGTTCATGGCGTTGATGCCGTTGGCGGTGTACGGCGCGGTGCCGGGGTCGCGATTGCAGAAGGCAGTCGCCGGCGTTCTTGCCGCGTGCGTGCCGTGGACGGTGCTGCTCGGCGGCGTGGCGTACAACGAGGGCGGGCTGATGCTGTACACGGCACTCGCGCTCGGCTGGTTGTTGCGGAGCAGGACGACACGCGAATGGGCGGTCGTCGGCGGGCTGATCGGACTGGCGTGCGGGGTGAAGTACACGGCGGTGCCGATGTTGCTGCTCGCGGTGCCGTTGGCGGCGGTCGTGTTCCGGCGTGCAAAGCTCGGCGGCGTGGTCGCCGTGCTCGTCGGCCTCGCCGTGTTCAGCCCGTGGCTCATCCGCAATGTCGCATGGACCGGCAACCCGGTCTTCCCCCAAGCGTTGGGCTTGTTCGGCGTCGGGCACTTTTCTGATCTGCAAGTGGATCGCTGGCAGATGGCCCATAGTGCCGCCGCGGACATGAATGCGTTTGGCGAGCTTGTACGACAGGTGGTTGTGGATGTGCGTTACGGGTTCGTGTTGCCGATCGTGGCGCTCGTTGCAGGCTGCACAGCCGCGTTGTTTCGCAAGGCGGTTCGGGTTACCGAGGATCAACGCCGTGCCGCGGCGATATCCGTCGGTTTTCTCTTGTTTTGGGGTGTTTTCTGGCTGTTCGCCACGCATTTGCAGTCGCGCTTTTTCACGGCGGCGATTCCCGTCGCGGCGATCTTGTGTGTGTTGCCGCGGTGGTGGGTCGGCGGGGCGGTGACGGCCGTGTGCCTCGTGGCGACGCTCGTGTCGATCCCGAAACATCTCACGACCTACCAGCCGTTGATCGGTGTGACGAACCCGGAAGATGTCCTCCAACTCGTGCGTGGCCCGGTGGCCGAGCAGGTGACGGCGGCCGACGCGCTGGGCCGGCCGGTCGTGCTTGTCGGCGATGGCGAGGCGTGGTTCTACCCGCCGCGGGATGTGCGCTACCGCACGATCTTCGATGTGCAGAGCGGTGACGCTCTCGATGCGTACGCCGGTGACGCGCCCGACGACGCGCTGATCGTTGCCATACCCGGCTACCTCCGCACGGCCGGCGCGAACTATCTCGAGGCGCCGCAAGCACCGGGCGCGTGGCCGGCCCTGCTCGTCGTCGAACGCGGGGCGGAGTAGTGTGTCGCCATGCCCCGGGTGGACCCGCCTAGTCGAGAAGCGTTGCGGAAGCGCACGGCGTGGAACGTGCTGACCAGCCCGTGGGCGCTGGTGCCGGCGGCGATCGGCGGGTCGTTGTTGGCGGCGGCGGTCGCGGTGCCGGCGTCGATCGGAGCCGGCGCGCTGCTCGCGTTCGGCGGTGTTGCGACGCTTGCGACCGGGGCAGGGCTGACGGTGACTCGGTGGCTCGCCAACGCCGACGGGTACGTCGAGAAGTCCTACGAACAACTTACCAAGGAAGCCCACGCCGAGCAGGAGAAATGGCTCGACCGTTTGGACAAAGCGTTGCGTGCCGACCGCGACGGCCGGACGGAGGGGTTGCTGCGTCGGCTGCGTGCGGTGTACACGACGCTCCGCGAGACCCGCGGCGTTCCCCACGAAGTCCGGGCCAAGGCCGACGAATTGTTCGACGGCTGCGTCCAGTCGTTGGTCAAGACGTTGGAGATGGTCAACACGGCCCGACAGCTACGCAGCGTCGGTGCCCATCGCCGGCTGCTTGCGGATCGCGAGGAAGTCATCGGCGAAGTTGCCCACAGCGTCGCGGCCTTGGAGAGGGCGCTGGACGATGTCCGCACCAGCCGTGGCGACGCGGCCGGGCTGAGCAAGGTCCGAGCGGAGCTCGATGCGACGCTCGACATCGCCCGCCGGGTCGAGGAACGCGTGGCGAAAATGTCCGACGAAATCGACCGCGAGCGTGAGTGATTCGCCGTTCGGCAAATGTCGGATGAGCGGTTACAAACAATGGGCACGTTTCCAATAGACAACGCCCCTCGTTTCCCGGAGCATTCCGCCATGTTCAAAGCCATCGGAAAATTCTTCCGCGCCATCGGATACCTTTTCACCGGCAAGGTTGACGCGAAGCGTAAGGAGCTGTCGAAGAACCCCGCCGTGATTCAGGCGACCTACGACCGGATCGTCAACGAAAAGAAGGCCCGCATCCAGCAGTACAAGGACGCGGTCGCGCGGATGATCACGCAGGAGGAAAAGAAACTCTCCAAGCTCCGAAGTCTTTCCGATGAGGTGAATCACCTTGAGAAGCTCAAGGAAGGTGCCGCCGCGAAGGCGCGGATCACCGTCCAAGAGCTCAAGGCCCAGGGCATGAGCATGGAGCAGATCAAGAGCAACGATGACTACATGCGTTGTCTGGCGGCGTTCAACGACTTCTCCTCGACGCTCACCGAGAAGCAGGAGCACATCACCGAGCTCGAAACGGATGTCGCCGAGATCAGCGGCAACGTGAAGAACCACAAGGTGCAGCTCCAGCAGTTGCTCCGCGAGATCGACAAGATCAAGGAAGAGGCCGCCGCGACGGTGGCCGACGTGATCACGTCCAAGGAAGAAGAAGAGATCGCCGACATGCTCAGCGGCATCAGCGACGACCGCACGAGCAAGGAGCTCGAGGAGATGCGCGACCTGCGCGATCAGTCCAAGGCCCAGGCCCGCGTCTCCCGCGAGATGGCCGGGACCGACACCGCAGCGCAGGAGCGCGAGTTCCTTGAGTATGCCCGCACGGGCGTGAGCAGCGACGAGTTCGACCAACTCATCGGCCTCGCCGATGAAGCCGACAGTGTCGCCGCCCCCAAGCAGAACGAGATCGACGCCAAACTGCCGGAGTAAGGAACCGACCCATGAAGAAGCACACCAAGAATTGGATCGCCACTGTCACCGGAATCACCGCCGGTTTCGCTCTTCTCATCGGCCTGCAGGCCGGCTGCAACGGCGACGACGCGACCGAAACCACGACCACCGCCACGTCCGGCGACGCGCCGGTCTTCACCCTCGCCTGGTCGGAGTACCCGTCCTGGAGCGTCTTCGGCGTCGCCGAGGAGAACGGCTTCATCAACGGGGCCGAGGGCGAGATGGGCTCCGCCGAGCTCGCACACAACGTCGACATCGTGCTCAAGCAGCTCGACTACGACCCGTGTCTCCAGCAGTACGGTGCCGGCCAGCTCGACGCGGTATGCATCACGAACATCGACGTGTTGGGCATCGCGCTGTCGGTGCCGAGCGTGGCGGTGTTGCCCACGAGCACGAGCGTCGGGGCGGATGCGGTGATCGTGAACGAGAGCGTGTCGGACATCGCGGCGTTGAACCTGACCGACACCTACGGGCTGGAGCGCAGCGTCAGCGAGTACATGTTCCGTCGTGTGCTCGAAGTACGCGGCGAGAATCCCGACGACTTCAGCTTCAAGAACCGCGACCCCGCGATCGCCGCTGCGGCATTGCAATCGGGTGACGACGAGATCAACGCGATCGCCGTGTGGAACCCGTTCGTCCTGCAGACGCTCAAGAACACGCCGGGCACGAAGCGACTGTTCGACTCCTCGGAGATCCCTGGCGAAATCATCGACATGGTCGTGATGAGCAAGGCGAGCCTCGAGCGCGACGGCGGCGACCGCGCCGTGGCCGCGATTGCCGAGGCGTTCTACGGCGTGGCCGATCTGCTCGAAGGCGACAAGCGTGACGACACGTTGGTCGCGCTCGGTGCCCGGTTCAGCGACCTCGACGCTGGCGAGATGGCCGAGTGCCTGGAGCAGACGCAGATCTTCATGACGCCCGACTCGGCAAAAGCATTCTTCGGCGACGCGAAACTCACGCAGACGATGGACTTCGTCGAACAGTTCGCCAAGGACCGCGGCCTGATCGAGGAAGGCGACCCGAGCGTCGAAGTGGTAAGCGACCTCGACGGCGTCAAGGCATCGTCGGCCGATCTGATCTTCTTGAACCAATGAACCGAACGCCCATGGCTTCAGCCGTGAGTCGGCGAGCGTGTTCGACGCCGACCCACGCCTGAAGGCGTGGGCGTTCTTTCGCCCATGTTCCGACTCCGCGAGCCCATACCACGCCCCGTCTACCTGCTGCTCGCGGCGGCGGGGGTGATCGTGCTGCTGCTGGCGTACACCGGGGTGTCGTTGCAGCGTAAAGCCGAGAACCCCGAGGACAAGACTATCCCGTCTTGGTCGCAACTCGCTGACGGTGTTCGGTTTAGCTTTACGCCTGACAAGCGGACCGGCGAAATCCGCATCTGGGAAGACGGCAAAGCAACGTTTGGCCGACTCGCTGCGGGGCTTGGCATCGGCATCGCGCTGGGCGTGGTGCTCGGGATCGCGATGGGGTGTTATGCGGCGGTGCAAGCGGTGGTACATTTTCCGATTTCATTCCTCTCGCGAATCCCACCGCCGGCGATCTTCACGATTCTCTTCGTGGTGCTTGACTTCGACATCGCTGGCTGGATGCCGAAATGGCTGGCAAGCGTGATTGGGCGTGACGTACTCGGAAACCTTGACTTCTTCGTTGCGAGCATCGGGATCGGCGTGGTGTCGATCCTCGCACAGACGGTGTTCGGCGCGGTGAGAGAAGACGTGCCAGCCGAGTTGGTTCACAAAGCTCAGACGATGGGCGCGAGCCAGCCGGAGATCGTGTGGGACGTGATCGTGCCGACGGTGCTGCCGCGCGTAATCGACGCGGCCCGTTTGCAGATCGGGCCGGCGATGGTGTTCCTGATCGCCGCCGAGTACGTCAACGCCGACGTCGGCATCGGCTACCAGCTGCGGTTTCAGATCAGGCCGTTGAACGTGAACGTGATGATCGTCTACGCGGTGGTGCTGGGGCTGGTCGGGTTCGCGTTGGACTTCGTCGTCCGCAAGCTACGTGGCCTCGTCGCGCCGTGGTATGGAGTGAAAAGTTGACCGACACGCTTCTCCAAATCCGCGGCGTCTCCAAGTCATTCGGCGACACGCACGTCCTGCACGATCTGAACTTCGACATCGAGGCCGGGTCGATCACGGCACTGGTCGGGCCGTCGGGTTGCGGGAAGTCGACGTTGCTGAACGCGATCCTGGGAACGGTGCCGCAAAACGTGGGGTCGATCAAAGTCGATGGTCGCGAGGTTGACGGCCCGGGGCGTGACCGTGGGATCGTCTACCAGCGGTACACGCTGTTTCCGTACCTGACCGCGCGGAAGAACGTTGCGATTGGACCGATCCTTGACTCGACGCACCTCTGGCAACGCCTGCTGCACCCGCTGCGGACACGGGAGATGAAACGCAAGTGGCGTGGCGAGGCAGACAAGTGGCTCGCGAAGGTCGGCCTCGCCGACGCAGCCGACCGGTACCCGTCCGAACTCTCGGGCGGCATGCGGCAACGCGTCGCCATCGCCCAGGCCATGATCCTTCGTCCGAGCATCCTCTTGCTCGACGAACCCTTCGGTGCACTCGACGAGGCGACCCGCGAAGAGCTGCAAGACATGCTTTTGGGCTTTTACGCCGAGAATCAAGCCGCCAAAGCCGCCGGGAAGCGCCCGCCGCACACGATTCTGATCGTCACGCACGAACTCAACGAGGCGATCCTTGTGAGCGACCGGATTTTGGGCCTGAGCCAGTATTGGAACTGGCAGGGGGCCGGGCATGCCGAGTGCCCCGGGGCGACGATCGTTTACGACGAGCCCGCGCCGATCTTCGCGGTCGGGGATGAACGCAAGCCCGAGTCGTTCTACGAGCAGCGTCACGCGATCCGTCGCATCGTGTTCGAGCCTGAAATGCCGGTCGAACCGGTGCCCCGCGACAAAACCGCCGGGGCAGTTGTCGACGAGTTATCCACAAGCAAACCCGAGGTTGTCGGCAACCCTTCGGCTCCCGCCCGATAACGTTCGGGTCGCTAGCGCGTTGCCAACAAAGATTCAAGTCGCGGAACAGGATTTCGGGGTGATTTCTGCCTAAATAGTCTTTTCAAAAGCATTTAGGAACGATTTGCCGTTGCGGCGGGGTGGTCCGCGTAACCGTTACGATCTGATTTGGCCGGCCGGCTCGGCTCCCGCCGAAAACCGCCATTCTGACAGTCGGCGGAGGTTGACTTTGGGGTTGTCCCCATTGTTTCCCCATGACCTGTCGTGGCGGATCGGCCAGGTTGATCGACGAAACGCGGTGTCGACCGGTGGCGTCCGGCGGGGGTGACCACATTGCCGCACTTGTTGAAGCTGCAACCGGTCCGCGATCGGCCGAAGGGGGTCGTGAGGGGCTCCGTGTCTCACCCGGGCAGGACCGCGCTTGCAAATGGCGACGCCCGCCCGATGCTGGCCACGCTGCCCGGTCTGTCACCCGACCGGCGGCCGACGACCATGAACCTGCTCACCGTCAGCCAACTCGTCAAAAGCTACGCCGGCCGGCGGGTCGTCGACGACGTCTCGTTCACCCTCAGCCAGCGTGAGATCGTCGGCCTGCTCGGCCGCAACGGGGCCGGCAAAACCACCTGCTTCCGCATGATTCTCGGCATGGTCCGCCCCGACCAGGGCGTGGTCCACTTCGACGGCGACGACATCACCAAGCTGCCGATGTACAAACGCGCCCGTCGCGGCATCGGGTATCTCTCCCAGGAACAATCCATCTTCCGCCAGCTCACCGTCTGGCAGAACCTTCAGGCGATCCTCGAGACGATGCCGTTCAATCGGAGCCAGCGCCGGGAAAAGGGCGAGGAACTGCTGCGGCGCTTCGGGCTCGAATCGGTCCGTAATCAGAAAGCCCACCTCTGCTCCGGCGGCGAAAAACGCAAGCTCGAAATCGCCCGGTCGCTGATCACCAACCCCAAGCTGATCCTGCTCGACGAGCCCTTTGCCGAAGTTGACCCGATCGCCAAGGACGACCTGCGCCGCGAGGTGATCCGCCTGAAAAATGAGTTCGGCAAGAGCGTCCTGATCACCGACCACGACGCGGTCTTCACGCTCAAGACCTGCGATCGTGTGCTCGTGATCGACAACGGCAAAGTCTTCGCCGAGGGCACCCCCGCCGAGATCAAGAACGATGAAGCGGTGCGCAGGACCTACCTCGGTAGCACGTTCGACATGGACGAACTGGCGGGGGTGTGAGCGATGGGAGCGCCCGCGATAGCATTGCAGAATGGCGAGATCTGGTTCTCAACGCATCGTACGCCGCATCGGATTCCGATCGACCAACTGAAACGGCGATCGGTCGGTGACCCGACGTTCTGCCGCGAGTTCATCGCGAAACAAGCGTCCATGCAGGCGATCGATACTTGGACGATCGAGGGTTTGCCCGAGCGGTATAGCGACGTTGTTCGAAACATCGCCACGGAGTTGATCAACGATGCCGCTTCTGTCTTCGCGAGCGAATATCGCGGCGGTTGCGTAGCGGAGTTGCGGGAGCTTCTCGTCCTGCTCGACGTTCAAACAAATGAAAAGTCCAGCGGCTAAAAAAACCGTGCTGGCATCACTTGCGTCGGTCAGTTCTTGGTTCCAACGTTTAGCGAGGCGATGAAGTCGCCCGTGTTGCGGTGACGTTGGCATTACGGACGACTTCGTCGCTCCGCTACGCCGTGTTTGGAGAAACCCTGTCCCACGTCGCCAGCTCCGCAGCGTTGGGCTTTTCGATCAGGTTCGCCCACGCGCCCAGTTGCTCCTCCAAGTGCGAGGGCGGCATGAAGATTTCGTCGGCGGGGAGGTTGGCGTTGCGGGCGCGGAGGCGTTGGAGCAACTCGGCGGGATCGACTTCGAGATAGTGCAAATGCACGCTTGCCCCGGCGGCCCGGCCTTCGTCGCGGAGCTTGTCCCGTTCGCCGCGACCCCAGGTGCCCCATTCGATGATGACATTGCAGCCGGCCCGTAGCATCCGTTGGCCGAGGTCCCACTGCAGCGTCTCGATCGCATCGCGGTAGGTGTCGGAGACGTGCAGGTGTTTCTCCGGCTCGACCACCGCAGTGATCCATTCGTCAGGGCTGAGGCGAACCCCGGGCAGGTCCGTTTCGAGCCGTTTGGCAAGCGTGGTCTTGCCACTGCCGGGCAAGCCGCAGATGACGTGGAGTTGAGGACGGGGCACGGGGATCATCCTGACGATGGCGACCCTTTCGGCAAGGGTGGCGGGGACTGCGGGTAAGTAGAATGTTTGGATTTCCGGCGGGCGTCCGATATTCCGATTCCGACTGACTAAAGTGGTAAACCGCCGATAGGCGTGCGACGTTCTACGACCCTCACCGTGCAGCTCACCGTTCCCATCGACCAACCCGCGAAGAAGTTGGCCCTTTTCGGCACCGCCGATCGGAATCTTCGTTTGCTGCGCAGCAATCTTGGCGTGAAGGTCGTGGCACGCGATGACACGATCCGCCTCGACGGTGACTCAGCCAAGGTCGAGAAAGCCGCGGCGGTGATCAAGAACCTACAGCACACCCTCCGCCGCAAGGATCACCTCTCGGCCGAGGATGTGGGCAATGCGGTGCTCGAAGCGGCCGATGCGGAACAGGCCCGCAGCGGCGACGCGGTGGAGGTCTTCGCCAAGGGCCGGCGGGTGTTCGCCAAGACGCCGGGGCAGAAAGCGTACCTGGACGCGATTTTCAGCCACGACCTGACGTTTTGCAGCGGCCCGGCGGGTACGGGAAAAACCTACTTGGCCGTCGCCGCCGCCGTGTCGATGCTCAAGCGGGGCCAGATCAAGAAGTTGGTCCTGGCCCGCCCGGCGGTGGAGGCCGGCGAGCGGCTCGGGTTCCTCCCCGGCGACCTGCAGGCGAAGGTGAACCCGTATCTCCGCCCGCTCTTCGACGCGCTCAACGACATGATGGACTTCGAGCAGGTCAAGCGGTTCATGGTCAACGACGTCATTGAGGTGGTGCCGTTGGCGTTCATGCGGGGCCGGACGCTCAACGACGCCGCCTGCATCATGGACGAGGCCCAGAACACCACCGAGTCGCAGATGCTCATGTTTCTGACCCGACTCGGCCACAACAGCAAAATGATCGTCACGGGCGATGTGCGTCAAAATGACCTCGATGCCCGAACACGTTCCGGACTTGTCGACGCCATTCACCGCTTAGAAGGTGTGGAAGGTGTCGCGACGGTTCAACTTTTACGCGGTGATGTGGTACGACATCGGCTCGTGCAGAATATCATCACCGCCTACGGCCACGAGGACATGCCGTAGCCCCAACCCGATGGATCGCTCCCTTTCGGAGTTCGACCTTCATGCCTGACGGCAAGAAACCCAGCAAAACGCCTACCCACTTCTCCGGCTCGCTCGAGGCGGTGCGACCCCGCAAGGTCGCCGTCGAGCAACGCCGGGACATGGTCCGCCGACTGCGCAAGGAAGACATGACCGGGGTCCGGGAATGGCTCACGCGCGACTCGACTTGGGTGTCGGTGTGCATCGGCTTGGTGTTCGCGATGCTGTTGGGGTTGATGCTCCAACTTCGCCCGGACGTCGTGCCGTACCGACTCGGGCAGACGGTTCGCCACGATGTCGTGGCCCGCGTTCCGTTCGAGTTTTACGACCAGGCCAAGCATCAGCAGGAGCGAGTCGTCGAGATGGAGGCGACGCCGCGCGTGTTCAACCGGGTCGAGCTCGATCCGTTCGACGATCTTGAGCAATGGCTGACCGATCTTCCGGACCAGTTGGTTGGTAAGGATCTCGGAGATCTCGACCCGGCACTGCGAGAGGTGCTGGACAATGCGACGATGGTCCGACTTCAGGCGATCGCCGGGGTGCAGCCACGGACGTACAACAAAGAGGTCTACGAATACGTCAGCCGCCTTCGAACACGTAACCCGGTCATCCTCCGGCCCGAGGAAATCCTCGGCGATTCCCGGAACGACATCCGTGCCGAGGGCGTCGATCGGCTCGACCTGAGTTATGTCTACCCGCTCGGTTCGGACAAGCTACAGGAACTGCTGATCAAAACCGGCGAGCAGGAGTTCGCGCCGGAACTGTACGGGAAGATCGCGTTGTTGAGTCTTGCCCGTATCTCGGCGACACACGAGCTCGACGAGGATGCGACGTCCCGCGCGAGGGAGGTCGCCGGTGATTTGGTGGCGGCCGTGCGGGGTAACCTCGGCTTCGCCGCCCGCGATACCGTCGTCCCGGCCGGCAAGAAGATCGACCTCCGCGACCTGGCCCTGCTGCGCACCGAAGCCCGTGCCTATCGCGGATCGCTCGGTGCCGATGCGGTCTATGCCAAGCTCGGCGGTCTCGCGGGGATGACGCTGCTGCTCACCGCGTTCCTCGGCGTCTACACGATGGTGTATCAGCCGCGGATCATCCAGAACCATGTCCGCGCGATTGGGTTGGCCGGCCTGTTCATCGGTACCGTGCTCGTGGCCCAACTCGCCGCGACCGGCACCTCGCCGCTCTATCTCTTTGCCGTCGCGCCGACCCTGCTCGTCGCGATGATCCTGTCGATCGCGTATGACCGGCGGTATGCCTTGGGCGCGTCGATCGTGCACGCCGCATTCGTCACGCTGGCAACGTCACAAGGTATTGGTCTGCTGTTGATCATCGCGGCCGGCGTGGTGACTGTCGTCGTCCTGCTCGATGAGGTCCGCAACCGCTCCAAGCTCATCGAGGTCGGCGGTGCGTCGGCGGTCGTGATGATGCTCACCGCGACGGCGGTCGGGCTCACCGAGCTCGATCCCTACTCGTTCATCCTGCGTAACGCGTTGTATGCCGGGGCGGCGGGGCTGGGCGTGGGATTTGTCGTGCTCGGCATCCTGCCGTTCATTGAGAAGGCCTTCCGCATCACCACGAGCATGACGCTGCTCGAACTGGCCGACGTCAACAGCGAACTGCTCCGCCAACTTCAGTTGCGTGCGCCCGGCAGCTACAACCACTCGATGCAGGTCGCGATTCTTGCCGAGGAAGCCGCCCGCGCCGTCGGGGCTGATGCCTTGCTCTGCCGCGTCGCCGGCTACTACCACGACATCGGCAAGATCAACAAGAGCGAGTACTTCATAGAGAACCAGTCCGGCGGCGAGTCGCGTCACCTGAATCTCTCGCCGAGCGTGTCGATCCTCGTGATCATCGGCCACGTCAAGGACGGCGTCGAACTCGCTCGCCAGCATCACCTGCCGCGGTCGATCGTCCCCTTCATCACCGAGCACCACGGCACGACGCTCGTCGAGTACTTCTACCGCAACGCGATGGAGAAGTCCGAGGCGTCCGACGAGACGGTCGCCGAGAGCCAGTACCGCTACCAGGGCCCCAAGCCGCGCAGTCGCGAGACGGCGATCATGATGCTCGCCGACACCTGCGAGTCGGCGGTGCGGGCGATGAAGGAACACACGCCCAACAAGATCGAGCAGCGTGTCGGCGACCTGGCGATGAAACGGCTGCTCGACGGCCAGTTCGACGACAGCGGCCTGACCATGCGCGATCTCGACGCGGTCAAGCGCTCGCTGGTGAAGTCGCTGGTGAGCATCTACCACGGCCGGATCGAGTACCCCAGCGACAAGGAAGAGCCCGTCGTGCCGGTCCAGACAACCGGTCCCACCATCGCGGCGGCGGGTTGACGATGCACGGGTGTATACTGCCGACGCTGATGAGCTCGTCCTTGATGACCCCGTCATTCATGACCGACCTGACCGTCACCGCCCGCGCCGGACGCGCGCATGTCGAACATGTCCGTGAGCACCTCGACCGCTGCCTGGCGTTGCTGGCCGAGCGTGGTGAGTCGGTGCTGGTCGAGCTTTCGGTCGCGCTCGTCGGGGACAAGGTGATGTCCGAGTTGCACGGACGGTTCAGCGGCGACCCAACGCCGACCGACGTGCTGACCTTCGAACTCGACCACGACGAGCAGGAACGCTGCACCGAGGGCGAGGTGATCGTGTGCGTGGCCCAGGCCCGCCGCACCGCCGCCGAGCGCGGCACCGACCTCGCCGACGAACTGCTGCTGTATGCGTTGCATGGCACGCTGCACCTGTGCGGCTACGACGATCAATCGGCCGACGACTTCCGCGCCATGCACGCGCGAGAAGACGAGCTGCTCACGGAGATCGGCGTCGGGGCGGTCTTCGAATCATCGGTCGAATCCAGCACCGGAGGCGTCGCGTGAGTCCCATGCTTGCCGCGACGACCGGGGGTGTCTGGTGGGTCTGGCTCGTTGCCATCGCCGCGACGGGGTTGACGTTTGTGCTCTCGACGATCGCCTTCGCCACGCGCGACCTGAGCCGGGCCAAGCTCGAAGCGGTCCTCGAGGAACGCGACCGCGAGGCGATGCTTGATCCGATCTACGACGCCCGCGACGACATGGCGTTCCTCGCGGCGGTGGGGCGGCTGCTCTGCAACCTCGTGTTACTCATGGCCGTGTTCGATCTGACGACCGGCTGGGTCGGCGGCCTGTTGGTGCATTACGCCTACGCGCTGGGCATCACCGGCTTGATCGCGTTGGTCTGCAGCGTCCTGTTGCCGCACGCCATCGCGGAGCATGTCGGCGAGTCGGTCGTCTCGTTCTTCGGCCGACCCCTGCTCGCGGTGGCCACGATCTTCAAACCCCTCACGGCCCTGAAGGATCTGACCAACGCGACGGTCGATCGCATTTCCGGCGGCGGGCGTGACGAGGATCCCGACGAGGTCGAGGAGGAGTACGAAGCCGAACTGCTCAGTGCCGTCGAGGAAGGCGAGAAGGAAGGGGCCTTCGACAACCACGAGCGCGAGATGATCGAGCGTGCGATCGTCTTCGGCAACCGCGAAGTGTCCGAGGCGATGACCGCCCGCCCCGACATCGTTGCCTTGCGTCGCGATGCGACGCTCAACGAAATCCGCGATCTGGTCATCGAGTCCGGCCACAGCCGCATTCCCGTCTACGAAAACGACCTCGACCACATCATCGGTATTCTCTACGCCCGTGACCTGATCGGTCGGGTGGCCAAGAGCGGGGCGGACTTCAACATCTCCGAAGCGATGCGGCCGCCGCTGTTCGTCTTCGAACGCAAGCCGTTGCTCGACCTGTTGCAGGACTTCCGTCTCAAGAAGATTCACCTCGCCGTGGTGCAGGACGAGTACGGCGCGACCGCCGGTCTGTGCAGTATCGAGGACGTGCTCGAGGAACTGGTCGGCGAGATCAGTGACGAGCACGAGCCGGCCGAGCTGGCGTACTTCAACAAGCTCAACGACACCGAAGCCGACTGCGACGCACGCCTCCACATCGACGACCTCAACCGCATGTTCGGCCTGGAGCTGAGCGAGGAAGAGGATTACGACACGCTCGGCGGTTTCGTCATGACGCACCTGGGACGAATCCCGCAGGTGGGCACGACCTTCGACCACGAGGAAGCCCGCTTCACCGTCACCGACGGTGAGGCCCACCGGATCACGCGGGTTCATATCAAACTGCTCGCCGGCGAGCTCGAGTCGGCCGCATCCGAAGCCGAAGCCTGAGCGCCTCCGAGCTCACTTTGCCGTTTCTCATTGGAGTCGGGGCGGCACAGACGCTACGTTTTCCCCTGCCGATGACCCCACTCCCGCAACGGACCGCGGCGACTGACCGGTTGACCAGCGACACCGATGTCGCGCCGTCGACCATTTGTCCGTTCTGCGCGGCGATCCGTTCGGCCGTGGCTGACGAAGCCTGCCCGCGTTGCTCCCTGCCGGACACGCCGGCGACGCGCACCGCGACCAGCGCTCGGCTTGGGCCGTGGTTCGTCTTCCAACGCCGCAACCCCGCAGCGCCGGGCATGAACTGGACCACGCTCCGCCAGCTCATCGATCAGGGCCGGGTCAAGCCGCGCAGCGTCGTGCGCGGCCCGACGACCGGCCAACTCTGGGTGCCGGCTTCGAAAGCTCGCGGCGTGTCGCGGCTCTTCGGCCTCTGCTGGCAGTGCGGCGAGTCCATCGCCAAGACCGCCGAACTCTGCCCCGAGTGCAACGCCGACCAGGTACCCCCCGGCGATCCGGATGCATTGCTCGCGCTGGGAACGGTGCGGCGTCGGCCGGTGGCGAAGGTGCCCAACACCTGGCGGGTCAGCGCGGACGGGTCCTTGCCCGAAGCGATCAACGCGGAGGTGCCCGCAGCGGCCAAGCCGCCGGGGCCGGTGAAGGTCGATCGTCCGCGCGGGCGCAAGCGACGGCTTGCACTGGCGGTGCTGCTGCTGGCGGCGATCGGGCTGGGCGGATTCGTGGCGTACGACCCCGGCGTGGTGCCGCGAACGTGGGAGGCGGCGCAGGACTACGACTGGGCCGGCGCGTGGGAGGACGTGAAGTCGGCGGTCGCGGGCCAGCCAAAGAGCAAGGCGGAGTGATGGACGTGCCGGCGGTGACGTCCGCGTTGAACTGGCCGAGCGGTTCGTTCGGCGTCGCGGTCAGCGGCGGGGCCGACAGCGTTGCACTGCTGCGGCTCGCACTCGACGCCGGGCATCGGCCGACGGTTGTGCATCTGGATCACGAAACACGCGCCGGCGCGAGCGCGGAGGATGCGGACTTCGTCGAAGCACTCGCGCAGGCGCATGGGCTGCCGCTGCTGCGTCGGCGTAAGTCGGAGCTCGGCGACTTCCCCGCAACGCCGGCGGGGCATCGGGACGCACGCATGAAACTCTTCGCCGAGGTCGGCACCGTGGCGACCGGGCACCACGCGCTCGATCAGGCCGAGACCGTGTTGCTTCGGCTTATTCGCGGCGGAAGCCACCTCGGACTCGTCGGCATGGCGGCGACCACGACGCTGTCGGGCGTCGAACTGTGGCGGCCGATGCTCAGACTTTGGCCGGACGCGTTTCGTGATTACCTGCTGCGGCTCGGCCAGTCATGGCGTGAAGATTCCAGCAACGCCGACCCCGGCCAGCGGCGCAACCGGCATCGCCCACGGTTGACCGCCGACCGCCCGCTGGCCGAAGCGCTGGTGCGGCTGTCGGAGGACGCACGGCGTTTGCGGGATGAACTGGCCACCCATGCACCGACGTTGCCGAGCGTGGTGGAGATGGACGTCATCGCGAGCTTGCCGCCGTTGGTCGCGGAGTACGCGTTGCGTCGATGGTTGCAAGCGGCGGGCGTACCCGGACGACGTTTGTCGCCGGCGCTCCTGGAACGGGTGGCGGAGATGGCGACCGACCGGGCCGCCCCGCGTCGGATGCAGTTGCCGGGTCGCCGGCGACTGATGCGCGAGCGGGGCGTCTTGCGTGTGCTGGCCGAGTGATTACTCGGCGCTGCGTTTTTCGTGGATCGCTTCGAGCACGCCGCCGCCGCTGTTGGGGAAACGCCTGTTGGCTTCGAGGGCGAACCGCTCGGCGACCTCCAGTTCGCCACGCTCCAACGCGAGGATCGCCGACCAACGCCAAGCCAGGTGCGAGGCGGGGTCGGCCTCGCGTCCGGCGGTGGCGCTGGCGCGGGCTTCGTCGAACTTGCCGCGGGCCTGGTGTTCCTGGGCGAGCAGCATGTGCAGCCGCATACCCAACGGCTGGTCGATCACCGCCTGCTGGTAGTACGTGTACGGCTCGGTCCAGCGGTCGGCGTACCGCAGCGTCTGCCCGGCCCACGCCAATGCGACAACGACCGGCACGACCAACGCCTTACGCGGCAGTTTCACAACGACCATCGCCAGCAGAATCGCAAAGAACGCGCTGGGCATGTAGAGCAGCCGTTCGCCGAAAATCGTGCCGATGAGGGAAGCGATGTTGGACGCCGGGCCGTAAGAGAGTGCGACGAGCAGCAGCAACGCGAGCAGCACCCAGCGGCGCTTGATCACCGTCGCGGCGATGCCGACGAACCACGCCAGCAGTAGCCCCGTCCCGAGCCAAAAGTACGGACTCGTGGCCGACCACTCGTGTCCGATGACGCGGCCTCCGTAGTCGATGCTGAGCGGGTTGGGCCAGATCAGCAGCCATGCGTAGCGTCCGATCAGTTCCAAAGGCATCAGCCAGCGGTCGCCCCCCTCGGCGAGGATGAGCGGTTGGACGTTCGGGTCGAGGAAGTTGCGATCCCACCAGAACTTCAGGTCCAGCACCTGTTCGCGAACGACGACCATCGTGGCGAGTCCGATGCCGATCAGGGCGATGAGCAGCGCGGCTCCGTACCCCGGTCGGCGGATCGGTCGACAGGTCACCGCCACGACGCCGGCGAGCAGTGGGAAGATCAGCCCTTGTTCTTTGCTCAGCATCGCGATGACAAAGCAAGCGAAGACGGCCAGCGCGCGTCCGTAGCCGATGGTTTTGTCGGTGACGAGAAGTCCCAACCCGGCGAGCGTCGCGGCGGTGCAGAGCAGCTCGAACCGGCCCACGAGCATGGCGACCGGCTCGACGTGGATCGGGTGTAGCGCGAAGGCGATGCCGGCGATGGTGGCGAGATGGACGTTGCCGAGCATCCGCAGTGCGAGCAATGCGGTGAGCGCGGCACATATGCCATGGAGAGCGACGTTGACCGCGTGTTGCGGCAGCCACGCATCACCGAAGAGCCACCAGACGGCGGCGAAGGTCATGCTGCCGAGTGGGCGGTAGAGGTTGTCGGGCCCGTCGTGGTAGGCCTCGGTCCAGTACCGACCCCAAGCGGCGACATCGCGCAGGCGGTCGTCGTTCTTGAAGACCATCGAGTCGTCGTAGATGGCCGACCCCCCGAGCGTTTGGAGGAAGACCAGCGCCCCGAGCAGTGCGGGGATGAGCCACACCCAAAAGCGTGGTTCGGCGGTGCCTTTTTCGTTGGCGCTGAGCAGCAGGGGCATTAACGTTCGATCTTAGAAGTTGCGACTTCGCCCGTTCGGGTGATTACAGGAGGATGCAACGTCATGGCTAGAAAACACGAACGTCACACCGGTTTCTCGCTCGTCGAACTGCTCGTGGTGATCGGGATCATTGCATTGCTCATCGGTCTGTTGTTGCCGAGCCTGCAAAGTGCGCGGCGCCAGGCCAAGTCTGTCGCATGCGCGGCAAATCTCAAGGAGTTGGGGAACTACCTGTTCATGTACCAGAACGAGAACCGGTACTACCTGTTCCCGATGGGCGAGGCCCAGTACGACCCGCTCGACGATCGCTTCGAGGCGACGACGCTGGGCAGTCAGCTCGCGCCACACTTGCGCTGGCCGGTGTACGTGTTCGACACCGCATTTCCCGATGAGCCCGCGTACGACCCGGCGGCGTACAACCAGTTTGTCTACGACCCCGTGACGTTTGATCCGTTGCCCTGGGTATCGCCGGTGCTTTGGTGCCCGGAAGACGCGGAGATTCCGGAAGGCCGGGCCGAGGGGCTCAGCTACATTCTCAACAAGCATCTCACCGACGAGGGTGCCCGGGCCAGCACCACGCGTTTTGGTAAGAAAGGTTCGTCCGACGTGATCGTCGCCGGCGAGAAGTTGAGCAACGAGCGCGATCTGTACATGGAGCAAGGCGAGTTCGACCGCGTCGTCGAACAGTTCCGCCACGGCCGAAACCAGGGCAGCAACTACCTCTTCTTCGACGCGCACGTTTCGCTCACGACTTACGGTCAGGCTTTGCCCGGGCTTGATCCGTGGGACTTCGAGGAAGAAGGCGAAGACGACGAGGACGAGGACACCGACGGCGGAACATGATCGCGGCGGTTTGTTTCAGCCACTTCGACAGTGACGTGGTGTTCACCACTTTCGACCCCTGCGTAAAGTACGGCAGATGTCGGACGCGGATCTGAAACCCGAAACGGTCCTCTCGGCGTACACCCGCGGGGCGTTTCCGATGACCGACGCCGACGGGGTGACGCGCTGGTATACGGCTGACCCACGGGGCGTCCTTCCGTTCGACCGCTTTCACATACCCAAAACGCTGCGGACGACGATCCGCCAAGGCAAGTTCCAGATCCGTATCAATGCCGACTTCGAGGGCACCATGCGGGCTTGCATGCTCGCGCGTCGGCGGGGCGAGATCGGCAGTTGGATCAGCGACGATCTCATCGCCTGCTACACGACATTGCACCGCTTCGGCTACGCGCACAGCGTCGAGGCCTGGCAAAAAGACGGCGTCGAGCGTCGCAGGGTTGGCGGGCTGTACGGCGTCGCCCTCGGCGGGGTGTTCTTCGGCGAGTCGATGTACCACGACGTCCGCGACGCGTCGAAGGTGGCGCTGGTCGCGTTGGTCGAGCGATTGCAGTCACGGGGGTTTGAGTTGCTCGACACGCAGGCATCGACGCCACACCTGCGACGTTTCGGCTGCGTCGACATCGCCGCCGACGTGTACATGCGGCGCCTGGCGACGGCGTTACGCAAGCATTGCCGGTTCGATGGCTGACGGTCGTAACATGGGACGATGTCCGCTGAGCGAAACGTCGACTGTCGCCGTTGCGGGAAGGCGTACACGTTGCCGAGGCCGGCACCGGTCGGGGCGGGTTGCCCGCACTGCGGCGCGGCACCGATGTCGCTGCTGGCACGCGTCAGGGACCTGCGTTCCAACGGTGTTGCCGCGTTACTCTCGGTCGCCGCGATCGCCATCCTCACCGCCGCGGTGGTGTTGCCGTTCATCACGATGAACACGCTAGGCAACGAACGGACGTTCAGCTTGCTCGGTTCGATCGCCGAGTTGTTCCGCCGCAACAACGTCGTACTCGCGGTGGTGCTCGGGGTGTTCAGCGTCGCGTTCCCGTTCGCCAAGCTGATCGCGCTCCTGGCCGCGACGAGCAAACTCACGGCTTTGTCGGATCGCGGCCGTTCGGTGTTGCACAAGGCTGCCGTGCTTACCGGCAAGTACTCGCTGCTCGACATCCTCGTGGTCGCGGTGATGATCGTCGTGGTGAAACTCGACGGCATGGCCGAGGTGAGTGCCCGTAGCGGGACGGTGTTGTTCTGCGTCGCGGTGCTTTTATCGATTGCCGCGGGGTTCTTCGTGAAACTCGACGCTAAACCGGAGGCACGATGAGCACGCCCCCCGTCCAACTTCGGGCAAGACAATGGCGTTTCGTCGTTTGGCTCGCGCTGCTATTGATCGGCGGGGCGGCGTGTGCGTGGGGCCTTTGGTCATGGACCAACCCCGTGCAGAGCGACCGTGTGAGTAGCGTCCGCGTCAAGACCCGGCCCGGCATCGTCAACGACGCGGCCGGCGTGAAGTCGATGCTCTCGCCGGGCAATCCGGACTTGTACGTGCGGGTCATCGTCGGCGGAGAAACGTTGCAAACCGACACGATGGAAGACACGCCGGTCGGCGGCGGTTTGACGTGGAACCTGGACTCTTCGCTATCGCTCGCCGCGATCGAGCGGGTGGAAGTGTGGGACGAAGACACCTTCGGCAACGACCTGCTCGACCAGGTCACGCCCGAGGGGCAGCGCGTGACCAGCGGCCAGGAGTACCAGGTGATTCTCCGCGGCCCCGGTGCGAAAGTGCCGACCGGGGCGATCCCCGCCGCGCTCATCGGCGGTGTTTTCGCGCTCATCGGCGGCGGCCGGCTGGTGTGGGAGCAGGTCGTGTGAGGCCCGGCCGATCCGTATCACGCCATGGCGCGGCCCCGAGAAGTCGGTACAGTCCCGAACATGGCCGATGCCGATTTTGATGTTCTGATCCTGGGCGACCATCCCTCGGCGGCGTTTCTGGCGTTGCTGTTGGCCGGCGAGGCGAAAGTGCTGCGGGCAGCTCGGCCGACCGAACACCTGTTCTTCGCCGAGCAGCCGACCCTCGAAGTGCTCAATCCCGCGGCTGCCCGGCTCCATCCGTTGCTCGGCGATTTGCCGAACCTCACTCCGATGGCAGGGGTTTGTTTGCTCGGACCGGACGCCGAAACGCACGGCCTCTGGCACGCCGACGAGCCTCAGGCGCTGGCGCTAAACCAACAGGCTTTCACGCAGGTCATCGACGACCATGCGAGCAAGGCCGGCGCGGTCAGCCGGACCCGGCCGATCGAAATCCTCGGCACCGATCGCGGAGGTGTGAGGTTCAAGGAAGGTGCGACCGAGCGGCGGGCGACGTTGATGGTCGTGACCGACCCGATGCCCGACCGCATCCTCGCCCCGTTGGGCCTGCACGCGCGGCGGACTTCCCACACGCTGATGTACCGGGCGTTCGGCAACGACGCGACGGCGGACCTGCCCGAGGTTGTTGCCGGCCTGGATTTGGTCCCCAACTCCGTCGCACGGCTGCTGGTGGACCAGGCCGGCAAGCCCGAAGCGACGCTTTTCGTCCCGACGCCCACGCCCGACGCCGAAGCGATGATGGACCAGTGGTGCGAGCGGCTCGGGATGCACGGCCTGTTGGAAGACGGCCGGCCCGGCAAGATCACCCGCACCGAGGTCGCGCTCGGTGGGGCGCTCGGCCAGGACATGGTCGGCGACCGGACGTTGCTGATCGGGCCGGCGGGGGGCTTCGTGAGCGAGTTCGGGGAGTCGCTGTACCCCGGACTGTGGAGCGCGACGTTCGCGGCCGAGTCGATCCGCCTGGCCCTGTCGGCCGACTATCCGCAGGAACCGCTCCAAGCATTTCGCGGGACGTGGGGCGCGACCCTCGGTAACTACCTGCGCGGCCCGCAGCAGAACCTGCCGTTCCTGCTGCCGCTGATCTATAGCAATCAGGCAATGATGGCCCGGCTCGGCAGGGCGATGCTGCTCGGCGAGGCGCTGGTGCATTGACCCGGTGGCTGTGGTTCGCGGCCTTTCCCCAGCCTCCCAACCGTTCGGCAACATTTGCGCCCCCGCGATCGGCATTTTTTGCGCGTTTTTCTCGGACGTTTGTCGTAACGTCGGTTCGATTGGTGGTTTACAGGACGCGCCGGAAGCGGTTTTGACTGGAGAGAAACTTGCCGGTGTGCCGATGACAGTACTGGGAGGGCGTTTTTATCGGGACATCCCGGCGAAAGTCCGCTCGCCCGTTCATCACACCTTCAGACACATTCATCTACATGACCACGCCGATCAACAACGCCGTCACCGCGCAAGTCCGCAACGTCCAGCAGGTCCGTTCGCAGGCGATCCAGCCGCCGACCACCGACGCCGCCACCGCCGCACAATCGACCACGCCGAAGGACCGTCTGGAACTGTCGGGCCTGGGCGGCATGCTCGAGACGGCCAAGACCAACGATGTCCGTATGGACAAGGTCGCCG
>JBCDCH010000026.1 GCA_039182125.1 Planctomycetota bacterium | reverse complement strand
GTGACGCCGAACCGGCCGGAGGCGACCTGCTTAATCGCCGAGCGACGTGGGTTGTCGGTGCCGAGCTTGAGCGGCTTGGCGTCGAGGCGGTTGAAGCGGTCGGGGTCTTCGCCGCCCTCGCCGGAGTTGGACTTCCCGCCGAGGTGGTTCATCGCCTTGGCGAGCGTTTCGTGGGCCTCGGTCGAGATGGAGCCGAGGCTCATCGCGCCGGTAACGAACCGCTTGACGATCTCCTTGGCCGGCTCAACTTCGTCGATGTCGATCAGCCCGTTGGCCGGCGTGAACTCCATCAGGCCGCGAAGGGTCGCCCGGCGTTTGGATTCGTCGTTGATGATCTTGGAGAACTTGCCGAACGCCTTCTGACTTTCGAGCCGAACGGCCTTTTGAAGGGTCGACACGGACGATGGGTTCCATGCGTGGTACTCACCGTCACGCCGCCACTGGTAGAAGCCGCCGGCGTCGAGGACTTCGGCTTTCTCCACTTCGATCGGCGGGAACGCGCGGCGATGTCGGGCGAGGGATTCGTCGGCGATCGTCGCGAGGTCGACGCCGCCGATGCGGCTGGCGGTGCCGGTGAAGTACTTGCTGATCACGTCCGGCCCGATGCCGATGGCTTCGAAGATCTGCGCGCCGCGGTAGGACTGGACGGTGCTAATGCCCATTTTGGACGCGACCTTGAGGATCGCCTTGCCGGCGGCCTTGACGTAGTTCTTCTCGGCACGGTTCACCGACATCTCGGCCGGCAGAAGGTTCTCGGCGTGCAGGTCACGGATGGTGGCCAGCGCGAGGTATGGGTTGATCGCGCCCGCCCCGTAGCCGAGCAGGCAGCAGAAATGGTGCCCCTCACGTGCCTCGCCGGTCTCGATGATCAGGCCGGCCTGGGTGCGCGTGCCGCACCGGATGAGGTGGTGATGTACGGCGGCCGTCGCGAGCATCGATGGGATCGCGGCGTGCTGCGGACCGACGCCGCGATCCGAGAGAATCAGAATCGTCGTGCCGTCCTCGACCGCATCGGCGGCCTGGCGGCAGAGGTCATCAACGGCCTGCTCCAGCGACTTCTCGTGGAAGTCGTAGAGCATCGAAATCGTCGTCGCCTTGAAGCCGGGCTGATCGAGGGCGGCGAGCTTGGCAAGTTCCTCGTCCCGCAAGATCGGCGTCGGTAGCTTCACCAATCGGGCGTGTTTCGGCGTCTCGTCGAGGAGGTTTCGCTCCCGGCCGATCCAGGTGAACAACGACGTCACCAGCTCCTCGCGGATCGCGTCCAGCGGCGGGTTGGTCACCTGCGCGAACAGCTGCTTGAAGTAGTTGAACAGCAACTGCGGCTTGTCCGACAGACATGCCAACGGCGTATCCGCGCCCATCGAGCCGACGGCTTCCGCCCCGGTCGCGGCCATCGGATACATGAGCATCCGCAGGTCTTCGTTGGTGTAGCCGAAGGCGTGTTGCTGGTGCAGCAACGACCGTTCCTCGACCGGCTCGCGCTGAGCCTCGCCAAGGCTGTCGAGTTCGAGCATGTGCTCGTCGACCCAGTTGCGCCACGGGCGCTTCTCGACAAGTTGGTGCTTGACCTCCTCGTCGTCGATGATGCGTTTCTCTTCGGTGAAGTCGCACAACAGCATGCGGCCTGGCTGGAGGCGCCACTTGCGCCGCACGTTCTCCGGCTCGACGGAAATCGCCCCGGCCTCAGAGCCCATGATCAGCACGTCGTCATGCGTGATGTAGTAACGCGCCGGTCTGAGGCCGTTGCGGTCGAGGACGGCACCGATCTGTTCGCCGTTGCAGAACGCGATGCCGGCCGGGCCGTCCCACGGCTCCATCTGCATCGCGTGGTACTCGTAAAACGCCTTGAGGTCGGCGTCCATGTGCTGGTGGTTCTGCCACGCCTCGGGCACCATCATCAGCACGCACTGGGCGAGGCTTCGACCGCCGTTGACGCTGAGGAATTGCAGCGCGTTGTCGAGGGTCGCCGAGTCGGAGACGGTCTCGGAGACGATCGGGAAGAGCTTGTCGAGCTCGTCGCCGAACTTGTCGGACTGGAGGGTGCCGTAGCGTGAGGCCATCCAGTTCTTGTTGCCGCGGATCGTGTTGATCTCGCCGTTGTGGGCCACATAACGGAACGGCTGGGCCAGCCGCCACGACGGGAACGTGTTCGTCGAGAAACGCGAGTGGACCACGGCAAACGGGCTGACGAACTCCGGGTCGTTGAGGTCCGGGTAGTAGGCCCGCAGCTGGTTGGCCGTGAGCATGCCCTTGTAGACCATGCGGTTGGAGCTGAGCAGGCAGATGTAGAACGCCTTCTTGGTCGTCTCCGGCCACTCGCTGCCGAACTCGACCTTGTTCTCGACCTGCTGGCGGACCAGGTAGAGCCGGCGGTTGAAGTCCTTCTTGTTGTAGAAGCGATCGTTGGCCGCGACGAATGCCTGGCGAATGCGTGGCTCGGCGGCCTTGGCGCTGGGGCCGATGTGGACGTTGTTGGTCGGCACGTCACGCCAGCCGATGACCGACATGTCGTACTGCCGGCAGATGTCGGTGAAGAGCTTTTCGATGTTTCGCCGCTGCACCATGTCGAGCGGGAGGAACATCATCGAGACGGCGTACTGCCCCGGCTGCGGAAGTTTGAAGCCGAGCTCGCCGGCCTTGCGGCGGAAAAACTTGTCCGGCGTCGCCACCATGATCCCGGCCCCGTCGCCGGTGTTCGGCTCACATCCGCACGCCCCGCGGTGCTCCATGTTTTCGAGCATGTCCAAGCCGCGCAGCACGATGGCGTTACTCGCCTCGCCCTTCATGTGACAGAGAAAGCCAAAGCCACAATTGTCCCGCTCGCACTGCGGGAGATACAAACCTTCGGGGCGTGGATAGTCGAGCATGGGCGGTTCTTGAATGGCTCCTTAGGAATATGGAGGCGGGCCCACATCATAGCGGACGCCGACAGGAAAGTCGGTCATGCGGTGTTTTCACTTTGTTGAGCCATCGGACAAGGCTTCAGATGAAATGACCGACGATCGCCGCAACGGACTTGGCCGCGTCGGTGCCCCGCAGGTTGTCGACGATTCGGGCGAACCCGGCTCGTTGATGTTCACGTGCCGCCTCGTCGTCCAGCAAGCTTCGAAGTGCGGACGTCGTCGGGGCGGTGTCGCCGTACCACGGGATGAACTCCGGGATCAGATGTTCGTCGCCGTTGTGGAGCAAGTTGACCAGCGTGAAGGTCCGGGTCTTGATCAACCGCTTGCCGATTGTGTGCCAAAGGAGCGGGTTGCCGACGTACACGGCGATCATCGGCACACCCAACGCGGCGGTGTGAAGCGTCGCGGTGCCGGAGACGGTCAATGCGGCGGTGCAGCCGGTGACGGTCGCCTCGAAGTCCGTACCCAGTTCCGGCGTGTTGAGCGCGTCACGGAACGTCTTGCCTGGTAACGTGTTCGACCGCTTGTCGAGGGCCGATTCGATCATCGGCCGGGTGGCATCGGTCGCCGGGAAGACGAAACGCCGGCCGGCCTGATTCGAGGTGATCGCCGTTGCGACCTCGAGGATTCGCGGGAGGTTTCTTCGCACGGTCGACGGCCGGCTTCCGGGTAGCAAGGCGACAGCACCGTCCCCGGTCGCTGGGAGTTCGGCGGGCAGACCATGGCGTTCGTCAAACAGCGGATGCCCGACGAACGTGGCATCCACCCCGCGTTCCCTGAACCATTCCTGCTCGAACGGAAGGATACACGCGACCTTGTCGGCGACTCGCGCGAGACGCTTGACCCGCCCTTCCCGACTCGCCCAAGCCTGGGGGGCAACGTAATAAACCACCGGAATACCGCGCTCCTTTGCCGCGGCGGCGAAGTGCTTGTTCATCATCCACGAGTCGCAGCAAACATGGCACGCCGGCTTCTGGTCGTCCCAGCGATGCTTTTGCTCCGCGAGATACTTGCCGACTTCACGCGTCCGCAGGAACGCCGAGAAACCCATCTGGGCGTTGGTGACCGAATCGCTCCAGACGTCGGCCGCAGCAGCGAGTGCCGGGCCGCCGATCCCCGACGCGGTCACGCCCTGCGCACCCAACACCGACGCCAGATCGGCAAGGTACCGATCGGCCGACGGTTCGGCACAGCTCATTGTGACATGCGACATCCGTGTCCACGTTAGGACACACGTTCAGGCGACCTGCCGGAAGCGCCCAAGTGGAATGGGAGTCAACTCGTTCGTGCACCCCACCGCCGTAACCAAAACCGACCAGATTCGACCGATTGTCCCAGCCTTTCGACGCCTTGCACCTTGGCGATTGGCCACGGCGAAAGTAGATTCAGGCGTCTTCTAATCCAGAGGGGTCGCATGCCGAAGTTTGCTCACTTGCCACTGATAGTTTGTCTGGTCTTCGGATTCGTGTCGGATGCGCGGGCACAGGTCGTCGTCGGCGAGCCGGCACCGCCGCTGCAGTTCGAGGCGTTTCGCACCAAGCAGCAGGTCGACCTTCGGCGGCTGCACGGCAATGTCGTGATCGTTCATTTCTTCCACGGCCTCGACGCGTCCACCCGACGCGAAATGCCGAGACTCCTCGAAGTTCGCAACCGATACGCCCGTCATGGCGTGGTGATGCTCGGCGTGAGCCTCGACAACAACCAGGCGGCGGTCGTCGGATTTGCCGACACGTTCGACGCGAACTGGTCGATCTTTTACGCGATGCGTGGCCGGCTCGACGACTACCGGGTTGCGTGGGATGTCCATTTCGGACCGCGTGTCGTCGTCGTGGGCGCCGATGGCCTGGTCACGTTCAACGGGGATATCGCTCGGCTGGAAGACGCCGTGGTGAAGGCGCTGGGCGAAGCGGGCGTGCAGGGTTTCGAGACGATGACGGCGGAAGGACTTGCCGCCGAGCTCGCGGTCATCACCAAGCTGTTCGACGATCGGAAGTTCGGCGATGCGTTACGTCGGCTTACAGCGATCCCCGCGTCGGCGGTCGATGACGGTTCGCCGAGCGCACCGGTCTATGCGGAACTGGTCGAGCGAGCTCGGCAGTTCGGAAGCACGGCGTTCGCCGAGGCGGATGCGTTGCTGGAAGCCGGTGACGCACTGGCCGCACTCGGCCACCTCCAACGCATCGCCAACGAGTTGGCCGACACCGGTTTCGACCAGCAGGCCCGTGACCGCATCGAAGAACTCCGACGAGACCCCGCCGTGCGCAAGGCACTGGCCGCCGCCGAGCGGCGTGACGGCGCGACCAAGGCTTTGGAGATGGCGCGCATGCTGGAGGATCGGGGCAACGTTGACGCGGCGATCGCGCGGTACCGATCCATCGTCCGGCTCTTTGCCGACCTGCCCGAAGCCGAAACGGCCAAACAAGCCCTCGAACGCCTTGGCGCCAAGACCGACCGTGGCCCGGCCGACCCGTCGCTCAAGAAAGCCGAGAGGCTCTACCGGCTCGCCGAGAGCTACCGCGCCGCTGGCAAAGCCGAAACCGCGCGGGCCAAGTACGAAGAGGTCATCGAGAACTACCCGGACACGTTCTGGGCAAAGCAAGCGCGAAAGGCGCTCCAGGAACTCGAGTAAATCAGCCGGCGCTCGTCGGTGGATTCTTCGGCCAATCAGCGGCGTCACGGATGCGTTCGATCTGTCGGCGGGTGTAGCGTTTGCCGCTGTTCATGCCGGGGCAAGTTTTGTGGCTGAGCCGGTCCCACGCCTTCTCGCTGTCGATGTTCTCGGGCCAGAACGGCCAGGTCCGGCACTGCAGCGGGCGCGCTTCGTAGATGCCGCATCCCCGCTTACCGCCCGGCTCGCCGGTGAGGAAGATGCAGTCGTACTTGCCGAAGCCGACCTTGCGTTCCTTGAGCGAGAGCTTCCCGTTGATCGTGCGGCAGTACTTGCGCACCGTCACCTCTCGGCTGAGCCCGAGATGCTCGGCCAGACGCGTCACTTCCTCGTCACTGATCCACACGAATCCCGAAGGCCCCGTGCAGCAGTTGCCGCACTGGGTGCAGGTGAAGGACAGACCTTTTTCGTACCAGACGGGCAGTTCCACGAACGACGGTAGGCGAGTTAGAAGAACTCGCCGCCGCAGCTGAACGTGCCTTGGTCGTTCTCCCGGCAGCTGGCGACGCGGAGTCGGCAGGACAGGCGGAGGCTGCCGCCGGCGACGACGATCCAGTGGACGCTGCCGCGTTTGAAGCAGTGGTCGGCGGTGAAGCCGACGCCGTGGAGGCTGATGTCCTGCACGCGGACTTGGACGCCGTTATGCCGCCGGGCGAGCCGTAGCCGGTGGCGGGGCTGAGCCAGGCGGGGACGTTCTGCTGGCCGCGCGGACTGCGTCGGCGGTCCTCGGTGAGCGTCTCGGCGTTTTGAACGGTGGGCATCGTCTCCGGCATAGCCTCGTCATCGGCCCCACGCGGGGCGGACTTAACCCGGAACGATCCATGAAATCCCCCTCACCGTCACAACGCGAAACGCCCGGCCCCGGGCAGGAATCCGTCTGGGACTACCCACGCCCACCCCGCCTCGAACCGGTCGGCAAACCGGTCCGCGTGGAGCTCAACGGCGTCGAGATCGCGCGGACCGACGCGGGGCTTCGGATCCTCGAAACCAGCCACCCGCCGACGGTGTACATCCCCCCGACCGACATCGCGGACGACGTGACCTCCGTGAACGATCACGGCTCGTTCTGCGAATGGAAAGGCCGGGCCGGTTACGTCGACGTTCATGCCGACGGACAGATCGTGGAAAACGCCGGCTGGTTCTACCCGGCCCCGGTCAAGGCCTACGCCGACCTGCGCGACTTCATCGCGTTCTATCCCAGCAAGGTCAAGTGCTACATCGGCGACGAACCGGTCAAGGCCCAGGAAGGCGACTTCTACGGCGGCTGGATCACCGACAACCTCGTCGGCCCGTTCAAAGGCGGGCCGGGCACTTGGGGTTGGTAACCCCCGCCCCCTACCATCTGGCATGGCACTTACCTGGCAACAGCCGCTGCCGGCCGTGTATCGGGAGCTTTCCGATCCGGAACTTCGCGTCCGCATTCAGATGGCCAAGGACGAGCTTGGTTCTCGCCTCGCGATCCTCGGCCACCACTACCAGCAGGACAGCGTCATCGAGTTCGCCGACCATCGTGGCGACTCGTTCGAGCTTTCCCGCTACGCCGCCGACCTCGAAGGCGTGGAGCACGTGATCTTCTGCGGCGTGCATTTCATGGCCGAGACGGCCGACATCCTCACCGACGAGAGCGTCACGGTACACCTGCCCGACCTGGGTGCCGGCTGCTCGATGGCCGACATGGCCGACATCGACCAGACCGAGGAGGCGTGGGAACAACTCGAAGAAGTCTGCGGCGATTCGTTGATCGTGCCGGTGACGTACATGAACAGCTCCGCCGCAATCAAGAGCTTCGTCGGCGAACATGGCGGCGCGGTCTGCACTTCGTCCAACGCCCGCGAAGTGCTCGAATGGGCCTTGGCCCAAGGCGACGGCGAACAGGACGTGAAAGTGTTGTTCTTCCCCGACCAACACCTCGGCCGCAACACGGCCTATGCGATGGGTCACGCCCTGGACGAGATGGTGCTCTGGGACCCGCGCAAGCCGCTGGGCGGCAACGAGTCCGACACGCTCTGCAAGGCGCGGTTCATCCTGTGGAAAGGCCACTGCTCGGTGCACGCGCTCTTCCGTCCCGAGCATGTCGATCAGGCCCGCGAGCAGCACCCGGACATCAACGTCATCGTTCACCCCGAGTGCAAGTGGGAGGTCGTGCAGAAGGCCGACATGGCCGGCAGCACGGCGTACATCGTCAAGATCATCGAAGAAGCGGAGCCGGGCACGGCCTGGTCCATCGGCACGGAAGTCCACCTCGTCAACCGGCTCAAACACGAGCACCCGGACAAGGAGATTTACGTCCTCTCCGACTGCCAGTGCCTTTGCACGACGATGTACCGCGTGGACCTGCCGCACCTTTGCTGGTGCTTGGAACAGATCGCTGCCGGCGACCCGGTCAACGAAATCCGCGTCGACGCCAAGACCCGCAAGTGGTCCACCGTTGCCCTGGAGCGCATGCTCGCTATCCGTGGCACCGGCAACCCCGTCGGCAAGGACCAGCCGCGTGCGGAGACGGTGGACTAAGTGCCTCAACGCAGTCTTCAAGAAGGCCGGGACTACGAAATCGACGAGCGCGGCTACCTCGTGTTCACCGCGCTCTACCTCCTCGAGCGCGGCGAGTGCTGCGGCAGTGGGTGCAAAAACTGCCCGTTCAACTACCGCAACGTGTCCGAGCCACAGAAAACGAAGCTACAGGCAACTCGAAAACTCGGCGAACGCGCGACGGGCAAATGACCCGTTACACTGCTTGCCATGAAGCTTGCCTTCCTCGGTGCCGGCAACATGGCCGAAGCGATCTTTCGCGGCTTGCCCGACGGCCACGAGATCGTCGCGGCCGATCTTTCGGCCGAGCGGCGCGAGGTGTTCGAGTTGCTCGGTGCGACGGTGTGCGATGACCTCGCGTCGCATCTGGAGGACGTCGATGTCTTGGTCCTGTCGCTCAAGCCACAGGTCGCGCCGGAGGTGATCCCGAAGCTCGCGGGGATCGGGCACGCGTTGGTGGTGTCGATCATGGCCGGCGTGACCAGCGCGACGATCGAGGGCTGGCTCGGCAAGGATCGGCGCGTGGTGCGGGTCATGCCCAACACGCCGATGCTCGTGGGCCATGGCGCGTGCGGGATCGCACCGGGAACATGCGCGACCGCCGATGATCTCGCCACCACGCGCGGCCTGTTCGAGTCGTCGTGCAAGGTCGTGGAAGTCCGCGCCGACCAGATGGATGCGGTCACGGCGGTGAGCGGCTCGGGACCGGCGTATGTGTTTTTCCTCGCCGAGCAGATGATCGCCGCGGGCAAGGCCGTCGGACTCAGCCGCGAGGACGCCGACGTGCTCGTCCGACAGACGATCGCCGGAGCCGCTGCCATGCTCGACGAGGGGAACGACCCGGAAGAGTTGCGTCGGCAGGTCACCAGCCCCAACGGCACGACCGCCGCCGCGATCGCCGTCTTCGACGACGCGGACCTGCCGGGCATCGTCCGCCAAGCGGTCACCGCCGCCCACGACCGTGGCCGTGAGCTTTCGGGCTGACGATCGAATCCTGCCAATATTCGGCCCGGCTTGAACTTCCCCAGCGGACAAGGGATACCGTACGCCCATGTCCGACACAGGCGACGCCGTCCCAATGCAGGAGCAACGACAGGGTCCGATCAGCATCGTGGAGATCCAGGCCGGTTCGCTCATGGACCCGCCCGTTCTCGAGGCGATCAAGGATCGGCTCCTGCACCTGATCGACGATCAGGATCGCCGGAAGATGGTGCTCAACTTCGAGCGAGTGGAGTACATCTCCTCGCAGATGATCGGCGTGCTGCTGGCCGTTCGGCAACGGTGCGAGTCTTTGCCCGGCGGCCAGTTGGTTCTCTGCGGCGTCGGCAAGAATCTCCTCGAGCTGCTCAAGCTCATGAAGCTGCACAAGCTGCTGACGATCAAAAAGTCCCAGCGCGAAGCGGTCGCGTTCCTCGGCGGCTGACCGGATGCCGGGCAAATCGCCGATCAACAACGAAGATGCCCAAGATCACCGCCAAAGTCGCCGAGTCCAAAGCCGGGCCGGCGTGTGTCGTCACGTTCGGCAACCCCAAGCTCGTCGATGCCGACGTCATCGCCGAGGTTGGCAAACGCCTGACCAGCCTGCTCGACGAGAAAATGCAGCGACGGATCGTGCTCGACTTCGAAGGCGTCACCTCCGTCAGCAGCGCGATGATGGGCGAACTCATCCGCCTGCACGCCAAGCTCAAAACCGTACCCGGCGGCAAGATCGTCCTGTGCAACTTCGACGACCGCATGGCCAAGCTGCTGAAAATGACCAAGCTCGACAAGGTTCTCACCATTGCCGATGACACCGACGCGGCGTTGGCCAAGTTCAAATGAGCAGCGCCGCCCCCAACGATGAGCCGAACGGGTTCGGCCCGCACTTGCGCCGAACCTTTCTCGCCGGCCTGTTCGCGGTCGCGCCGATCGCGGTGACCGTGTACCTGATCTACCTCGGCGAGACGCAGACCCGAATCATCACCGAAAAGCTCTTTGGCCGGTACATCCCGGTCCTGGGCGCGGTGCTCATCATCATCGGCGTTTACCTCGCGGGCCTGTTCGTGACCAACGTCATCGGCAAGTGGTTCGTCGGCCTACTCGACAAGTGCCTCGACCGCGTGCCGCTGCTCCGCGAGGCGTACCGCGCGTGGAAGCAGGTCAGTTTCGCCACCGGCGGCGGTGAAGGCATGTACGCCAAGGTCGTGCTCGCCCCGGCGCAGGACGGCAAACAGCGCGTGATGGCTTTCACCGACGGCGTGCCACTCCCGGCCGACGATGGCGAGGATTACATCTGTGTCTTCGTGCCCAACACGCCCAACCCGGTCGTCGGACAGCTCCGTTTCGTGCCGGCGGCCCAGATCATTCACGTCGACATCAGTGTGGAGGATGCGTTCAAGACGCTTATCAGCACGGGCAACTTCCTCCCGCCGCTCACGAGTGGATCGGCTGATCGTTGATGAGGCGAACCTGCGAGCCAGGTTCACTCGTAGTTGATCGGGCCACTCCCCGCGGACCGTCCCAGCAGGACCGCGGCGACTCCGAGCAACACCGCCGCAATGGCTACGACGACAAGCACCCGGGCCTTGTCGATGAGCGTGAGTTCCTCGGGCAACAGCAACCACGCATACCCACCGAACAGCGTCGCCACCGCAGCGGCAAAGCAAACCAGGAAGAGATTCGCCACGACCGACGGACGATCCCCGTCCGGTAATTCCGGCCGACTTGGCTCGCCACCTTCGGAAAGTCGCCGCAACACGGATCGATGGTAGGTCGGACGAAAGTTTTTCGTGATTCGATTGCAGATCGCCGGCGTAAGTGCCGATGACCCGAAGTGCGCCCGAGATGTTTCGCCAAGCCGCCGAATCGGCGGCGGGTGGCTTTCGTCGCGCGACCTCGTGGAAGGACCCCGCCACTTTCGTCCCGTACGGAGACCCGCATGAGCCTCGCACAGTCCGTCGAAACCCCTCACACCTCACCGGCCGAACCCCCACACGTTGTCGCCGCCTGGGAGCGCTACCGCTCGCACCGGGATACCGCGGCGCTCGAAATTCTCGTCGCCCACTACGAGCCGTTGGTTCGCAAATGTGCGCGGCGTTTGGCGAAGCGGCTTCCCGACACGGTCGACATCGGCGACCTGATCGGTGCCGGCCATCTCGGACTGCTCATCGCCATCGAGCGGTACCGCAGTGATCGGTCAACTTCGTTCGCGACCTTTAGCGGCAGTCACATTCACGGCGCGATGATCGACGAAACCCGCCGGCAGGATCACCTGCCGCGCAGCCGACGCAACCGGCTCAAGCGCTTCGAGGACGTCGTCGAACGGTTCAAGCAAACGCACCACAGACCGCCCACGCAAAAGGAAGCGGCACAGATGTTCGACGGCCCGCCCCCCGTCGCCCCGCGGATGGTCCATTTCGACGCCGGCACCGAGGACCAACCCACGGGGCCTCTCGAGCCGACCGACGACCGCGAACCGTCGCCGCTACGCGCGGCCTACCGAAATCTCATCATCGAGTCGCTCAACACCGGCTTGTCCAAACGCGAACGGCTCATCCTTCTGTTACACACCCACGAGGGGATGAGCATGGCTGAAATCGGTTTGGCGATCGGCATCAGCGAGTCGCGCGTCAGCCAGCTCCGCAAGTCGGTGATGGCCCGCTTGCAGGACCGCTTCGGCAAAGACGGACATCGACTCGTCGCTTGAACAAACTTACGCCAGCAACGTTGCGAGCACGCCCTTCTGGGCGTGCAGCCGATTGTGGGCCTGGGCGAACGCCAGGCAACGTTCGGACTCCATCACGTCGTCGCTTATCTCCAATCCGCGGTATGCCGGCAGACAGTGCAGAACGATCGCCGCAGCGGGCGCTTTGTCGAGCAACGCGGCATCGACGCAGAAGTCGCCGAACTCCGAAACACGCTGAGCCTTCTCAGCTTCCTGACCCATGCTCACCCAGGTGTCGGTGTAGATCACGTCGGCTTCGCGCACCGCTTCGACCGGGTCGTGTGTCGACATGAACCCGACCGCCTCGGTGGCCAGTTCGTACCCCGGCGGCGTCGCGCAAATGAACCGCATGCCGAACGCGTGGCACGCGTTGGCCAGGGACCGCGCGACGTTGTTGCCGTCGCCGATGTAAGCCAGCGTCAGCCCGTCAAGCTTGCCGAAGTGCTCGCGCACGGTGAGCAAGTCGGCCAGCGCTTGGCACGGGTGGTTGTAGTCGGTCAGACCGTTGATGACCGGCACGGTTGAGTACTGGGCGAGTTCCTTGAGGGTGTCGTGTGCGAAGAGCCGAGCCATGATGCCGTCGACCATCCCCGTGAGGACGCGGGCAACATCCCTGGCCGGTTCACGCTTGCCCAGGCCGATCTCGTCGGGGCGGATGTTGAGCGCGTGCCCGCCGAGCTGAAGCATGCCCGTCTCGAAGCTCACCCGTGTGCGTAGCGACGGCTTCTCGAACACCATGGCCAACGTCTTGCCATGCAGCAGATCGGGTTCGTTGCGTGCCTTGAGCGCGACCGCCCGATCGAGAACGGCGTGCAGCCAATCCGGCTCGTGGTGGTTGATGTCGAGGAAGTGGGTCATGGGTGTGGGTTCCTACAACGTGATCTGCGTACCGATGCCTGCTTCGGTGTAGATCTCCAACAACAGTGCGTGCGGGATGCGGCCGTCGATGATGTGGGCTTTCTTCACCCCGCCACGCAACGCCGCCTCGCAGGCCTCGACCTTGGGCAGCATGCCGCGGCTGATCGTGCCGTCCTGTTTCAATTTCTCGATCTCTGTGAGCGTCAGGCTGCTGATGACCGAGGAGGGATCGTCGGGGTCGGTGCGAATGCCGTGGGTGTCGGATACGCAAACGAACTTCTCGGCATTCATGGTTGCGGCGACCGCGCCGGCAGCCGTGTCGGCATTGACGTTGAGCGAACCACCGCCCGGATCACGGGCCACGCTCGCCACCACGGGAATCGAGTCGGCCCTCACGAGCAGTTCCAGCAGTCGGCTGTTGACCTGCGTGACTTCCCCGACGAAGCCGATGTCGATCCGCCGGCCGCCCTCTCCGGGGAGAAAAATCTTCTCCGCCTGCAGCACCGGCGACGAGAGCGAGTGCAGCCCCATCGCTTCGACGCCTTGGGCGTTCATGAACTTCACGAGCTGGGCATTCACCACGTTGCACAGGACATGTTCGACGATGGCGAGCGTTCGGTCGTCGGTGTACCGCCTGCCCTGCACCATCTGCGGCTCGAGTCCGGCTTCGGCCATCGCGGCGTTGATCGCCTTGCCCCCGCCATGCACCACGATCGGTCGTAGGCCGACGTAGTTCATGAACACCACGTCGGTGAGGATCGCCGCGAGTTGTGCATCATCGTCGAGCACGCTGCCGCCGACCTTCACGACGATGGTCTTTTCGTGAAAACGCTGGATGTACCCGAGCGCCTCGACAAGGGCCTTGGCTTTCTGCTGGGCGTTGTTGATCGCGTCGTCCAAGCGAAAGCGTAGGCCCGCTCGAGACAGCCGGGCGTGATCGGACCCGCACGTTTGGTATGCTCTCGCCATGCTCAGCCTTAGCGGATTCACCGATGAGATCGATCCGGACCTAGACCAGCAGATTCGCGTCGCCCAGCAGTGCGGTCTGTCTGCCATCGAGTTTCGAAGCGTCGACAATACCAATATCCTCGCCCTGTCCCATGCGCAACAAGCCGAGGCGAAACAGAAACTCGACGACGCCGGTCTCGCGGTCGTGAGTATCGGCAGCCCCTGCGGCAAACGTCCGATCGACACCGCCGAGCACGAATTGCTCGATCAGTTCCAAAAGGCGATCGACCGGGCCGTGTTCTTCGAAGCGCCGCTCATCCGCGTGTTCAGCTTTTACCCGGTCGGCGGCGAAAGAGCCGGCCCGATCGAGCCGGTGCGGGACCGTGCGATCGAGCTATTGGCCAAACAAGCTGAGATGCTCGAAGCGACCGACATCACGATGGTTCACGAGAACGAGAAAGGCATTTACGGTGACATCGGCCGGCGGTGTCTCGAGTTGATGGAAGGCGTGGATTCACCAAAGCTGCAAAGCGCGTTCGACTTCGCGAACTTCGTTCAGTGCGGCGAGAAGCCGCG
Source organism: Planctomycetota bacterium (assembly GCA_039182125.1). Classification (NCBI taxonomy): domain Bacteria; kingdom Pseudomonadati; phylum Planctomycetota; species Planctomycetota bacterium. The sequence goes on along the minus strand of JBCDCH010000026.1, from coordinate 37,918 downwards.
CGAGAACTGGATCGGACTTGAACCCTACACCATACACATCCACGTCAAAGACGCGAAGATGGGCAGCGGAGAAGTCGTCGCCGCCGGTGAGGGTGACGGCGACATCGCGGCCATCCTCAAAGACGCGTACGACACCGGTTACCGCGGCTATGTTTCGATGGAGCCGCACTTGAAAGTTGCCGGCCATTCGCACGGCGAAAGCGGCCCCGACAAGTTCATCTACGCTGTCGAGAAGCTGCGTGAGTTGTGCGCGTCGATCGACGTCCCGCTTGAGGGGGCGTGACCAATGGCCGTGACGCTGGGCAGACCTTCGGTCGCGTTCGCGCTGCTACCGGGTGACCGGAGTCCGGTGGTCGAGCCGCTTCCGCCGATTGATCCGCTCGATCCTGCGGCGATCGACCAACTCCTCGACCGTGGCATCGTCGGTGACCGCGTGGGCTGCCCAAAGCTCGTCGAACAACTCACCGCGCTGAAAACCACCACGGTCGATCGCGTCATCGTCAATCTCATCCCGGCCTTCCCCGTGCAGACGCCCGCGCTGTCGTTGGCATGGTGCGCGGACAACGTCGCGCTCATGGCGACGGGGCTGAAGTTCCTGCGGAAGCTATGCAAAGTCTCGAAATGCACGATCGCGACGGACAACCCGGCCGGTGGCGCGCTCGCCGGGCCGGTGCGCCGGGCCGGAAGGGTCCGCCCCCTGCGACCGAGCTTCCCGCAGGGTGACCCGCACGTGCTGATCTATACCCTGACCGGGCGCAAGCTGCCTGTCGGGGCGTTGCCCATCAAACGATCGGTGATGATCGTCGATGCAGCCGCAGTCATCGCCATCGCCGACGCGGCCGAGGGACGCCGACAGACGCACGTTCCGATCCAGATCGACGGCCGGCTCATCCGTGTGCCGGTAGGCACGCCGCTCGGAGCGTTGTCCGACACCCCGATGCTTGCTGGCGATCTGCCACGCAACCTCGTCGCTGACTTGGATCATCCGATCGGCAGAGGCGAGTTGGTTTTTCGATCGCCACCGACACCGCCTCGGCCGGCCGATGTTTGCATCCGGTGTGGATGGTGCCTCGACGCATGCCCGGCGCATATTCACCCCGTCGGCCTCGGCGAAGCGGCTCAACTCGAAGACAAGGCGCTTGCCACCAAGTTCGGCATCGAGCACTGCATCGAATGTGGCAACTGCGAGGCCGTATGTCCTTCACGCCTGCCCCTGCTCGAAGCGATCCGCTCCTTGCGGTAGCGTGAATCCATCGTGTCGTATCGCTTGCCGCACATCCTCGCCGTTTCCCTCCCGCTGATCGGCGGCGTAGTGATGTTTGGTTGGCGGGGCGCGGGCGTGATCGCGCTCGTCCTCGGTGCGGGCCTGGTGACGTCGGTACTGCTGTGTAAGGTCGGCCGACGCGGGCGACACTTGCAGACGACCGATGTGGTCTGGGCGTTGCTCGCCGTCTGCCTGCTGTTACCGGCGGCGCTTGCCAGTGCTGCCGGGCTGCCGTGGGCGATCGGCATCGGCGCGCTCGTCACACTGGCGGTGTGGGGCTTTGGTGGGCCGGCGACATCGAGGGTGCCGATCCCCGCGGTGGCCGTGCTGCTCGTCGGGATCGTCCAGCCGAGCCGGCTTGAGCAGCCGGCCGTACTCGGGGCCGAACGCCCGATGGTCGGTGACGTGCTTGTATTCGAGACGACGACCCCGCCAGAACGGCCGTGGTACCGCCGGGAGATGGGCACCATCGCTTTCGAGCCGCCGGCCGTTGCCCTCCAAAAACACACGATGGGCATCGTCGACCCGGACCTGCTGCTGCGCGACGCGCTTCCGCCGTTCGCGGACGTGGTGCTCGGAGCGACGCCCACCGCGCTAGGAGGAAGCGCGCTCCTCACGCTCGCGGCGTTATTGTTGCTGGCCAAGACCAATCGCTTCGACGCGTTGCTGCCGATGCTGGCGCTGTGCGTTGCGTATGTCATGCTGATGGCGTTGCCGCATGCGGGCAACGGCTGGGGCTTGTTCGCGTCCTTTGGCGACGGCTGGCTGGCCGGACTGACGTTCGTGCATTACCAACTGCTCAGCGGACCGTTTCTGGTCACCGTGGCATTGCTGGCGGCGATGCCGGGTATCCGGCCGATGTCGCTACAGGGACGCATCGTCTTCGCCACGATCCTCGGCACGCTGTCGGCGGTCTTGCAGGTGTACCTGAGCACGTCGCTCGGGCCGCTGATCGCGCTGTGCGGCGTGGCGTTGCTCACGCCGGTTCTCGACCGCCACGCACTACCGCGACCGCTACTGTGAACACCCATGTCTGTACCAACGCGTAGGCAACGGCTGGCCATCCTCGGTGTCACCGGATCGATCGGTCAATCCACGCTCGATGTCGTCCGCGCGTTGCCCGACCGCCTCGAAGTCGCCGCCGTCACGGCTCACACGGACGCGGAGGGACTCTCGGCGGTTCGCGCGGAGTTCTCGCCCCGCGTCGCGGCATTGACCAGCGATTCACCCGACGCACTTGTCGAGATCGCCGGCCGTGACGATATCGACACGGTCGTTCATGCCGTTGTTGGCGCGGCGGGCGTCCATGCGGCCCACGCGGCCGTCGCATCCGGCAAGCGGCTTGCACTGGCGAACAAGGAATCGCTCGTTGTTGCCGGCTCGGTACTTATGCCGCTGGCCGAGAAGACCGGCGCGCGGATCGTGCCGATCGACTCCGAGCACTCGGCCATCTGGCAGGCCATGCTTGCCGGGAAAAGCGCCGACGTCGATCGCGTGATCCTCACCGCATCGGGCGGACCGTTCCGGACGTGGCCGGCCGATCGCATTCGCGAAGCAACGCTGGATGACGCACTCAACCATCCCACTTGGGACATGGGTGCCAAGGTCACGATCGACTCGGCGACGTTGTTCAACAAGGCGTTGGAGTTCATCGAAGCCGTCGTCCTCTTCGGCCTGCGGCCCGACCAAGTTCAGGTCGTCGTGCATCCGCAGAGCATCATCCACAGCATGGTCGAGTTCGCCGACGGCAACGTGCTGGCCCAGCTCTCACCGCCGGACATGCGGACGCCGATCCAATACGCCCTGCTTCATCCGGACCGCCCCGCGGGTCCGGCGCGGCGGTTCGATTGGACGCAGCCGATGAATCTCACGTTCGAGCCACCGGACGAAGAGCGCTTTCCGGCCTTGCGGCTGGCGCGTGAAGCGGCGACGGCTGGTGGGGCTATGCCGGCGGTGCTGAATGCCGCGAACGAGGAGGCGGTGTCGGCTTTCCGGACTGGCCGGCTTGGGTTCGTGGAAATTGCCCAGGTCGTGGGCCGTACGATGTTGGATTGGCAGACGCCGGTTCAGGACGAGCCGAGTCTGGACGAATTGCTCAATGCAGACGGCCATGCACGGGTTCTTGCCCGCAACCACATTGCCAGCGGCGCATTCGGATAAAGCCACCCCATGGATATCATCAACCTCCTCAATCTGTTGCTGCTGGGCTTCGGCTTCGGCTTTGTTATCTTTTGGCACGAGCTGGGGCACTTTCTGGCGGCCAAGCTCACGGGAGTCAAGGTCGAGCAGTTCGCCGTCGGGTTTGGACAGGCGTTGGTCTGCTACCGCAAGGGGCTCGGCCTGCGGGTCGGCGGCACGCACAAAGAATATCTCGAACGCGCCAAGGCGGCCATCGCCGATGACGGCGGCAACCCCGCCACGGCCGGCACCGCCGAACTCGACGCCGCCGCGGCGAAGATCGGCCTCTCCGAAACTGAGTACCGGCTCAACTGGCTGCCCCTGGGCGGCTACGTCAAGATGCTCGGCCAAGAGGACCTGGACCCCAACGCCACCAGCACCGACCCGCGCTCCTACAACAAAGCCACCGTCCCCCGCCGGATGTTCATCATCTCCGCGGGCGTGATCATGAACATCATCCTCGCGGGGATTCTGTTCGGCGTGCTGTTCACGATCGGCTTCAACTCGCCGCCGCCAGTGGTCGGTTCCGTGCAGCCGGGCTCGGGTGCCCAGAAGGCCGGCATCGAAGTCGGCGATCGCATGATCAGCTTCGACGGCTCGATTCTGCACGACTTCACCAAAGTCTCGCTCACCGTCCCGCTGGCCGACGTCGGCGAGGAAGTGCCGCTGGTGATCGAGCGGGATGGTGAGCGGATGACGTTGATGGTCGAGCCGCTGCCGGCCGCGGAACTCAACGACGCGTTGCAGCTTGGCGTCGGTCCCCCGCCGGCGCTGCGTGGACCCAAGCCGGTCGCCGGCATGGACGAAGTGCCGTCGATCTTCCGGCCGCTCAAGCCGTTGGAGTCGATCACCGCGATCGAGGGCACACCGGTCGAGGCCGACGATTTCGCCGTGCTCGACGCGGCCATCCAGAACGCCAAGGGCAAGCCGGTCACGGTCACGGTGGTGAGCCCCGAAGGTGAACAGCGCACGGCCCAGATCGCCTCGACGTTCACGACGCCGTTCGGTGCGGACTTCATGCCGAACTTCGCGGGGATGCAGCCCCGGGTGGGCGTCCGCGCCCAGGCCGGCGATCCGGAAGACCTGCCGATCGTGCTCGAGCCGAACGACACGATCGTCAGCCTGACCCGCACCGGCGGCACCGACCGACTCGAGCATCCCGACTTCGAACAGTTCCGCGAGTTCCTCAACATCATCGGCGACGCCGGTGCGACCCTCGACGTCGTCGTCTCGCGCGGTGGTGAGCTGATAACGATCGCCGACGTCTCGCCGGTCAAGGTCGGCAGCGGGCAGTACGGGTTGAACTTCAACCCGATGGTCGACGCCACCGCCGCGGTGGTGGCCGGCGTTGAGGAAGACTCGCTCGCCGCGACGGCGGGGATTTCCGCCGGGGCTGAGATCGTCGCGGTCAACGGCACGGCGGTCGCCAACTGGTTCGACGTCGACGCCGCGATCAAGGGCGCCGAAGCCGACGCGGAAATGGTCTTCATCACCGCCGAGGGCGAAACCTTCACCGTCACGCCGACCGCCGATCAACTCGCCGCCGCCCAGATCAATCGCTACGCCCCGCTCGCGGCGTTCGATGAGCTCAAACAACCACGCAAAGCCGACAACGTCGGACAGGCCATGTGGTGGGGTGTGACCGAGACCAAGGACATGGTCACGAAGTTCTACCTGACCCTCCGCCAGATCTTCCGCGGCGGACTCTCGCCCAAGAACCTCCAAGGCCCGGTCGGCATCCTTCACACCGGCACGATTCTCTCCGGCAAAGGCACGGACTGGATGATCTGGTTCCTCGCGGTCATCAGCGCCAACCTCGCGGTGGTGAACTTTCTCCCGCTGCCCATCCTCGACGGCGGGCACATGGTCTTCCTCGCCTACGAAGGCGCGACCGGCAAACGGCCGAGCGAAAAGTTCCACATCGCCACGCAGTTCGCCGGGCTCGCGCTCATCGCGGCATTGTTCCTGTTCGTCACCTTCAATGACATCGTCCGGCTCGTGACCTGGTGATGCCGTTCACGCTCGCGCAGTTCGTGAAGCTCCGGCCGTTTGCGTGGCATCTGACAGCGCGTTCGAACCTTCCGCTGATCCAACGGTCGCGTACGTTGGTCTCCGCCGAGCGACTCGCGGGACCCTCGACGATGCTGCGCGAACCGCGTCGCGACGTCATGCCAGTTAAGCATGACGGGCAGACCGTCTTGCTTCGCGACCAGAAACCGCTTCGAGCGGAGCAGACGATCTTCGAGGGTGGCTGGGGTATCGATGATCTGCTCGCGGCCGTGAATGGCCACGTATTCTTTTGGCCAGGCAACGCGGACGCTCCGATTGCCATGGGACGTAACCACTTCCGTTGCTACGCCGGCGACGTGGCGTTGCGTGTGCCGATGCCGGCCCTGCTCGCGGCCAACGGCGAGCCGAAGTTCTGCGCCTTCAACAGCGGCGCCCCGTCCGCACGCGCCCGCAGCCGCCGAGGACCGACGACCTTCGCCACGGCTCATGCATTCGAGAGAACCGCCGGCGCGGTGAAGGAGCTCGTGTTCGAGCACACGGCAACACTGCCCACCTTCGAAATCATCGACTCGACCCCGGCCTGAAAATCGAACGCCCACGCCTTCAGGCGTGGGTCGGCGGCGATGTCGACATCGCAAGATCGACACCAAGCGCACCATGCAACGCCGCAACCAATGCGTCCATGCCCGCTCCCGTCGTTGCCGAGACCGCGAGCTCCCCGCCATCGACAGCGACAAGATCAGCTTTGTTCATCACACGCACATCGCAGTCGGGCCACGACTCGGTCGTTGTCGGATCATGAACGGCAACGACAAGGTCCGCCAACTCGACGGTGGTTCGACTCCACTCGATCGCCTCGGCCTCGATCGCGTCGTCGGTGGTTCGCCGCCCAGGCGTGTCGGTGAGGATCATCGGCACGCCACCTACGTCGGCGAGTTCCTCGACCCAGTCGCGCGTCGTGCCCGGCATGTCGGCGGTGATGAACCGGTCGCGGCCGAGCAGGCGGTTGGCAAGCGTGCTCTTGCCGACGTTCGGCGGCCCGATCAGGGCAACCCGCGCGGGAAATGCCATGCGTTGCAGCGTGTTCTCGAGCGGCAGGCCGCGTTCGAGTAGAAGCCGAACGCCGCGCTCCGTCTTCATCATCGGCAGCCAATCTTCGACGGTCGTTCGTTCGATCTCAGCTCGCTCAAACTCCATCGCCTCGGCAAGTTCCACGGCCCGTCGCACGATCCACGGCCCGCCGTGAACGTGCAGTTCGAGCGTCGACTCATCCCGTAGCAAGACGAGTGGATCGTCAACCACATCCTCGCCATCCACAAGCAACCGATGCGCGGGAAACCGAGGCATGAGCCCAGCGAATGCCCGGACCCGACCCGAGAATTCGCTCCGCTCATCCTTCGGCTTCAGGTGCTTCTCAACGAAACGATTCACGTCACCGCGTAACTCGACCACCGCAATCCCCGCTGCTCCCGGCGGGGTCAGCACTCGCACTGAACCACTGTCGCTGTGCGACTCACGTCCCATGCTTGATGTGGTGCTCGGTGTAGCAGTGGGCGATGCCGTAATGGAGCAAATCCGGCGAGACGGCGTGGATCATCTCCCATCCGTCGAAGAGCAACTTCGCATCCCCGCCGGTGGCGACGATGTCCGGCCAGTTGCCCAGGTGGTGGGCGTAGTTCTCCGCACAATGCTGCACGAGTCCGCGGATGCCGTGGAAGACGCCGTGGCGGATGGCCTCCTCGGTGTCGGTGCCGACCGGGCCGTCGGGGACTTTGAACTCGACGTCGGGCAGTTGCGCCGCCGCCTGTTCCATCGCGACCAGTTGCATCGCGATCCCCGGCGCGATCGCGCCGCCGAGGAAGTTGCCCTCGTCGTCGCACACGTCGACGGTGACCGCCGTGCCCGCATCGACAACGCAGCAAGCCTTGCCCATTTGCTCGTACGCGGCGGCCATCGCGAGGATGCGATCGACGCCGGTCTTGCCCGGCTCGGCCATCTTCACATTGGCGGGCAAGTCCAGGTCCTGCCCGCACCACTGGACACGCTTGCCCGTCGCCTTCTTGGTCGCGTACTCCACGCCTTCCAGCAGCATCGGATCGACGCAGCACCCGGCGATCTCTGCCTCGGCCTGCTGCGACGCGTCGAAGTGCCGCCACGCCTCGCCGATCATCCCCGCCCAATCGTCACGCTGAAGATGAGGCACACGCCGCGAGTAAACGAGTTCGCCACCCCGGAACACACCGATGCCGAGCCGCGTGTTGCCGATGTCGAGCGTGAGGAGGTGGATGTCCATGGAACAAGCGTCAGTAGCTCCCAAGGGACTCGAACCCTTACTCCTTTCGGAACTCGATTTTGAATCGAGCGCGTCTGCCAATTCCGCCAGGGAGCCGGTCGAGAGACAGGTTAGGCGAGTTGACCGGGCATGGTCCACGGGCTAGGTTCGTCGCGTGCAACAAATGAGCGGCCTGCTTCTGATCGACCTTCTCCTCGGCCTTACCGCCGCGGGACGTGGTGTCGATCGGGCTTGAGCAGCCGACCGATTCAGACCAACGCCCCGCGAACGCCGATGAGCTTCGCGGGGCTTTTCTTTTGCCTTCACCCGACACGCCATGAGCACCGAACCCGACCACGTCAGAATCTTCGACACGACCCTGCGCGACGGCGAGCAGTCGCCGGGCGCGACGCTCACGTTCGACGAAAAGCTCCAAATCGCGCGGACGCTGGAAAACATGGGCGTCGACGTGATCGAGGCGGGCTTTCCGATCAGCTCGGACGGCGACTTCGCCAGCGTCAAGGCGATCGCCGAGGCCTCTTCGACCACAACCATCTGCGGTTTGGCCCGAAGCGTCCCCGGCGACATCGACCGTGCCGGCGAAGCCATCAAGCCCGCCCCACACGGCCGCATCCATGTCTTCTGCGCCACGAGCAAAATCCACCGCGAGCACAAGCTCCGCAAGGGCACCGACGACATCCTCGCGCTCGTCGAGAAGAGCGTGAAGCAGGCGCTCAACCACACCGACGACGTCGAGTTCAGCCCCGAGGACACGACGCGGACGGAGTTCGATTTTCTGCGTGACGTGGTGAAGGTCGCGATCGACGCTGGCGCGACGACGATCAACCTGCCGGACACGACCGGCTACAGCTACCCGGACGAGTACGCCGCGATCTTCGCGAACATTCGCAAGGCTCTGTCGGTCATCGACGAGCGCGGGATCATCCTCTCGACGCACTGCCACAACGATCTGGGCATGGCCGTGGCCAACTCGCTCGCTGCCGTCGAGGCCGGTGCGCGGCAGGTCGAGTGCACGCTCAACGGCATCGGCGAACGGGCCGGCAACGCCGCGCTTGAGGAGATCGTCATGGCACTGCGAACCCGAGCCGACCACTTCGGCATCGACACGAAGATCAACGCGAAAAAGATTTACCAAGCCAGCCGGCAGGTCAGCATGTACACCGGTCTCGACGTCCAACGCAACAAGGCCATCGTCGGCCAGAACGCCTTCGCCCACGAGTCCGGCATCCACCAGGACGGCGTGCTCAAGCACCGCGAGACGTATGAGATCATGAACCCGACCGACGTCGGCGTGCCGACCAGCGCGCTGGTCCTCGGCAAGCACAGCGGCCGCGCCGCGTTTCGTGATCGACTGCACGAGTTTGGCATGGTGCTCAGCGACGATCAGGTCGAGGCGGCGTTCACCGCGTTCAAGAAGCTCGCCGACAAGAAAAAGGAGGTCTACGACGAGGACATCGAGGCCATCGTCGATGACGTGCTCGAGAACGACGCGTCGGCCGGTCGATGGAAGATCACGCGCATGCAGGTCACCGCCGGCAGCGACACGGTCACGCCCACCGCGACCGTCGAGATGCAGAACCCCGACGGCGAGACAATCCAGGACGCCGCCATCGGCGACGGCCCGGTCGACGCGATCTACTCCGCCGTCATGCGGATCGTCGGACGCCAGTTCATGCTCCGGGATTACCGCATCCGCGCCGTTACCGGCGGCAAAGACGCGCAGGGTGAGGTCCACGTCGAACTCCGCGACACCGAGGGCCACTCCGCCGGTGGACGCGGCCTCAGCACGGACATCCTCGAAGCTTCCGCGTTCGCCTACGTCGCCGCGGTCAACCGCCTGAGCAATCCCACGCACAAGCAAGTCACGCAGATGAGCGGGGTGTGAGCAGCGTGTCGGCGTGGTAGGTGATGATCAGATCGGCACCGGCTCGCTTGAGCGCGAGCAAGCTCTCATCCCGTACGCCGGTCTCGTCGACCCAGCCCGCCGCCCCGCCGGCTTTGTGCATCGCGTACTCGGCGCTGGTTTGGTACGCCACCACTGGCACATCCACCGACGCCCGGACCGCCGCGATCACGTCGAGGTATGGCCCGCCCGGCTTGACCATCACGAGGTCCGCGCCTTGTGCGACATCTTCCAGCGCTTCCGCGACGGCCTCATCAACGCCGCGGGCCGGGTCCATTTGGTAAGACTTTCGATCGCCATGTCCCGGCGTACTGTCGGCCGCGTCACGGAACGGTCCGTAGAACGCGCCGGCATACTTCACCGCGTAAGACAGGATTGCCGTTGACTTGTGCCCTGCCGCATCAAGACCGGCACGAATCGCCGCGACCATCCCGTCCATGCAACCGCTGGGCGCGATCCAATCCGCACCCGCCTCGGCGTGACTCACCGCCTGCAATGCGAGTCCGTGCAACGTCGCGTCATTGTCGACCTGCCCGCCGAGGACAGGTCCGCAATGGCCGTGGTCGGTGTACTCACAGAAACACAGGTCGGTCATCGCGATCATCGGATTGCCACGCCGCTTGGTCTCGCGGACGAGTTGACACACGATGTTGTCGCCGTGGAGCGCGACACTCCCCTCGGCATCCTTCAGCCTCGTATCAACCACGCCGAACGCGAGGTAGGCTTTGGCGCCATGCTTCGCGAGTTCGTCGAGATGGTCGGCCGCCTCGATGACGGTTCGCCGCCAAACGCCGGGCATGCTCGACACTTCCTGGGACGCGCCATCGGTCACGAACACCGGTACGATCAAGTCGTCGGCCGTAACCCCATGTCGTCGCAGGAGCGAACGTGTCGTTGCCGACTTGCGAAGCCGGCGCGGACGATGACGCAGGTTGGCGATCACGTCGTTCACGGCATCACGGACATCGTCGGTCGACATGCGTGCATCGTATCGCCGCCGACGTATGCTGGCGGTGATGGCGTCGCGTGCCGCAGTGAGTTTCATCATCGGCCGCGCCGGCAGCGGTAAGACGCATTGGTGCTTTGACCGAATCACCGAGCTTCTCCGCGCCGATCCGCTGGGACCGCCGGTGTGGCTGGTGACTTTGCGACAAGCCACGTTGGAAACGAGCCGGGCGTTCATGTTGCACAGCCGATTGCCGGCTGTGAGCCGGCTGCGCGTCGTGAGCTTCGACCGCATGAGTGACGAGATCCTTGCCGAGTGCGGCGGCAACGCACTGCCCCAACTCACCGCCACCGGACGCCGACTGCTCGTTTCGCACATCCTGCGGACGCAGGTTCACGAGTTGACTTTCTTCGCCCCGGTCGCGACGCGGCCAGGCACCGCCGAAGAAATCTGCGGCCTGCTCGATGAACTCGACCGTGCGGGCCAAACCGTCGATGATCTGGCAGAGATCGTGTGGACATCCGACGAACCCGCGTTGGCCGACCCGCGGACCCGCAACAAGACGAACGACTTGGTCACGATCGGCCGAGCGTACAAAGCCGCGCTCGCCGGGCGGATCGAGCCGCGTGTTCGGCAACAAGCCGTGCTTGACGCGTTGCCGACCTGCACCCTCGTGGACCGGTGCCATGTGTTCGTCGATGGCTTCTGGGACTTCGACTTGCCGGACCGTCGACTCCTCGCCGGTCTCGCCGATCGGGCGACCGCGATCCACGTCACGGCCACCATCGACCCAACCACGCCGAAACAGCCTCCCATCTTCGAACGCACCGGCACGTCGTTCGATCAGGTCCGTCGTACACTCGATCCGGACACGAAGGCTGACGTGATTCGGCTCACAACCCAGCGCCGCTGGGACGGCCCAAGGCGAAACCTCGCCCAACTCGCCGAGCGCTGGGCCAATGGCGACGGACCGCCAACGGGTCACCGTGGCATTCGGTTCATCGAAGCACCGGATGTGCGGTCCGAGGTACGCGCGGTCGCCGGCGAGATTCGCGTCGCACTCGATTCGGGATTGCGACAAAGGGACTGCATGGTCCTCGTCCGCGACATGGAAAGCTACGCGACACCGCTGCGCGAAGTGTTCGACGAGTTCGGCTTGGTGCTTTTCGCCGACGAGCGTCGACCCGCGCGTCACATGCCGCTGGTGCGGATGGTCCGGGCGCTGTTGCGTGTCGCGGCGGAGGGATATCCGCACGACGCGGTTGTCGGCATGATCGGCACGGGTCTCGCGGGGATGTCGATCGACGATGCCGAGCGGCTCGAACGGTTCGTCAGCTTGCACCGACTCCGCGGTACCTCCGCATGGACCGATCCGGCACCGTGGTCGTTCCGACGACGGCCACATCGCAATGATGACGAGACGCCGAACGAGCTGCTGCCCGACGAGTCACCGCGAATGGACGCATTGCGCCGAAGGTTGGTCGCCGATATCGCACCGCTGCGCATCTTGCTCGAACGAAGCTCGTTCCATATTGAGGATGCCGTCGCGACACTTTTCAGGACCGCCACCGAACTCGGTGTTGCGACCACGCTCGCCACCCAGATCGATGCATGCAGGGCGGCGGGTGACGAGGAACACGCGGCGGAGATCGAGCAGGTTTGGCAGTCGTTCACCGACATGCTCGACCAGTTCCACGCGCTGCTCGGTAACGACGAGACGACGCCCGATGACTTCGTCGCCGACATGTTCGCGGCCCTTGACGATCTCGATCTCGCCATCGCCCCGCCGACCGTGGACGCGGTACTCGTCGGCGAAGTCGAACGTGTCCGGACGGGTGACAAGCCGTTCGTCGCGGTGCTCGGCTTGTCCGATGGCATCTTCCCGGCTGTACCGAGCGAGCCGGTGCTGTTGGGCGATGCGCAACGTCGCGCGCTGACCCGACACGACCTGCAACTCCAGCGGGACAGCGAACGTCGGTTGCTCGATGAGCGCTTCCTGATGCACCACGCGCTGACCCGCGCGTCCGATCAGCTCTTGCTCACCCGGCCAGTGAGAAGTCGCACGGCGCCGCTCGCGCCGAGTGTTTTCTGGTCCGAACTGCAAGCCGGCATCGCCAACGCCGAGACTCAGCCCGGCGCGTATCACTCCTTGACAATCAACGATCTGGCCGCCCAAGTGACGAGTTGGGCCCACGGTGAGCATGACGACCAACGGATGGGCGACCTGTACGCCGCGCTCCGCGCTGAACGAGCGACCAACCACACGATCATCGATGCTGCTTGGCGCGCGCTGCGCTATGAAAACGTGCCGGAACTCCCCGTTGGATTAGCCGAATCTATGTTTGGCAAGACGTTCACCGGCAGTATCTCCCGGCTCGAGTCCCGCGGCCGGTGCGGGTTCAAGCATTTTGCCGAGTACGGCCTCCAGCTCGCCGAGGAAGAGTCCGACCAACTCACCGTTCAGGACGTTGGCACCCTGTTTCACGCGGCGGCCGAGCGGGTCGTCGGCGAACTCATCGAGCGCGACTTCGACTTTGGCGGCTCGGAACCGGACGGCCTCGACGGGATGATCGGTGCGGCGATCGAAGAACTGACCGGCAAACTTCGCGGCCGAATCTGGATGAGCCCGGGGCGGAGTCGCTACGAACGCGAACGGCTCCAAGCCGAACTCGGTCGCACCGTGCGTCACCAACTTGCATTCCTACGGCACGGTGACTTTGCACCGACCGCGGTCGAGGTGCGCTTCGGTGAAGACGCGGAATGGCCAGCGCCGTCGGGCGATGGCTGGCAACTGCGCGGCCGCATCGACCGCATCGACCGCACGCCCGACGGCTTCGCGTCCATCATCGACTACAAGACCTCGGCGAAGATGTTCCGCGCGGCCGATCTCGACGACGGCGTCGGCGTGCAGCTGCCGGCCTATCTGCTCGCGGCCTCAGCGGCAGGTTTCCGGCCGGCCGGCGCGTTCTTTGTACCGCTGCGTCAGGCACTGAAATCGGTCAAGCATCCGTCCGACATCGAAGAGCGTCCGACGGGTCCAAAGCCGCGCGGCGTGTTCGACGCTGAGCTCATACGCCGATTCGATCGAGACGCGGACAACAAAAGCACGGTGCTCCAATACGAACGCACGCAGTCCGGCAAGATCGCGGCCCGATCGCCCGATCCTCTGGACGGTGACTCACTTGGCAAACTTCTCATGATCGCGAACCGCCGCATATCCGCACTCGCCGCCCGAGCGACGTCCGGAGACATCCGCGCCCGCCCGTGGCGGCGTGGCACGCAATCCGCCTGTGCCCACTGCACGCTCAAAAGTGTCTGCCGACACGAACCACGCCGCAACGGCTACGAGTACAGCGACAACCGCACGCTCGCCGACTTGCTCGCGGAGGTCGACGATGGCTGACTACGCCGGTGTCTCCCTGACCGATGCGCAGCACGATGCCGTCACGGCCACCGGGCAGGACATCCTGGTCAGCGCGGCCGCCGGTAGCGGCAAGACCCGCGTTCTCTCGGCCCGGGCAGTGTACCTCATGGCCGACGCACCCGAGCCGTGCGACGCGGCTGATCTGCTGGTGGTCACGTTCACCCGCAAGGCCGCTACCGAGATGCGTGGCCGGATCGCCGACGTTCTCGATCAACGCGCCACCACCGCCGAGGGTGAACTCCACACTCGTCTACAGCGTCAGCGGATGCTCCTCGGTCGTGCACAGATTGGCACGGTACATAGCTTTTGCCAGGCGCTACTCCGGAGACATTTCGAAGCGGCTCGCCTCGATCCGAACTTTGTCGTGCTCGAGGACGACGCCGCGTTTCTCATGCGGCGACGGGTGATGGGCGAGGTGCTCAACCGTTGGTTCGACGAATCACGGGGCGATTTTTACAAACTCGTCGAGTCGTACGGCGGTTCGTCCGACGGGGGTATCGCGTCGACGCTGCTCCGACTGCATGGGTTACTCGCGAGCATGCCCGATCCGTCGCGATGGCGTGAGCGAGCACTCGCTCAAATCGAGGGCGACGATTTCATCCACACCGTCGCCGGGATGATCGCTGCAACGCTCGACCCGCAACGTGGGGCCCTGTTTGAACATGCCGAACAGTTCGCCCGTCTCGACGCGGCCGGCGAGCTGCCCAAAAACTTCGCGGCATACGTTACGGATTTCGCCGAGACGATCGCCCAGCTCCACGACATGGCCGACGCCGGCCAGCTCGACGAGGCACGCAGCACCTTCGAGGCCTGGCAAAAGCGCTGGCGGAGCATTCCGGCGATAAAAGCCGACCACCCGCACAAGCAGAGGCGTGATGCGTTCGCGGCGCTGCGTGACCGGATCGTCAAGGACGACACGTTCAACGAACTGTTGCGATTTTCAAACGCGGATTGGTCCGATTCGCTCAAACGCATCCGGCCTTTCGCGCCGTTACTGATGGAGCTGCTCGCCGATTTCCAGGCGTGTTTCGAACGCGAAAAACGCCTGATCCGCGCCGTCGATTTCAACGACTTGGAAGCCCTTTCGCTGCGGCTACTCCGCGAAAATCTCGATGTAGCCGAGCGCGAGCAGTCGCGGATTCGTCACGTGCTCGTTGATGAAGCGCAGGACCTGAACCCGTTGCAGGACGAGCTCCTCCGCGCCATCGCACCGCCGGGACGGTCGTTCTTCGTCGGTGACACAAAGCAGAGCATCTACCGCTTTCGACTGGCTGACGTCACGCTCTTTGCCGGGCGAGAGTCGGCGTTTGAGCGGGGCGAAGGCGGACGGCTGATTCGACTGTCACGCAACTACCGCAGCAGCGGCCGGCTACTCGGGTCGATCAACGACATCTTCGGCACACTGATGCGGGGCGGGCCGAGCGAGATCGACTACGCCGCCGGGCATCGCCTCGAACCGGGCCGGTCGCTTCCCGTGACCGAAGCGCCGGCGATCGAGGTGAACGTACTACCGGCTGTTGCCGCGACCGATGAGGACGAGCAGCCCACCGAGTCCGACGAGCGGGAGGCCTTGTTCATCGCCCGCCGTCTACGCGCCATGATTGGCAAAGAGCAGATCACCGCAAACAACGAGGTCACCACGCTTCGCCCCGGACACTGCGCGGTCCTGCTGCGAACGGCCAAGCACCAGGCCGAAATCGTGTCGCGTGTCCTGCGGCGATTCGGCATCCCGGTACAGGCCGATGTCACGACGGGTTTCTTCGATGCCTTGGAGATCCGGGACGTCTTGTCCGTCCTCGAGACGATCGCGAACGGTCGGCAGGATATCCCGCTCGCCGCCGCGGTGCGTTCGCCGCTGCTGGCCATCGAAGATGCGACGGCCCTGCTTGCCAATATCAGGCTGGCCGCGCCTGACGGTACCCCCATGCTGTTTCACGAGGCGTTGGCGTTCGCGGCCGACCGGGACGACGCGCTGGGCGAACAACTCCGACGCGAGGTCCGCGAGCCCTTGCGGCGGTTCCGCGCCCTGTTCGGTCGGCTACCCGTGGGCGATGCACTCTGGGCCTTGCTCACGCAGGAAACGCAGTATCTCACCTGGTGCCGATCGCTCGACGACGGCCGGCAGCGCGAAGCGAACGTGCTCGAACTGCTCGATCGCGCCCGGCGTCATGACGCGACCGACGGCGGCGGACTTGCGGCCTGGCTCCGCTCGCTCTCGATCCTCCGGGCCGAGTCCGAGCTCGGCCAGCCTGACGATCTTCGCCCCGCCGGTGACGCGGTGCGCGTGATGAGCGTGCATGCGTCGAAGGGATTGGAGTTTCCCGTGGTGTTTCTGCCGCAGATGGGCCGGGCGTTCAACGAATCGGACCTCAACGCCAACGTTTTGTTCGACCGCGACGCGGGGATCGGATTGCGCGCGGTCGATCTCGACCGGAAGGCACACTGGCCGTCGGCATCCTCGGTGGTCGTACGCGATGCGTTGCGGAAGCGCGGCCGGGCCGAGGAGATGCGGGTGCTGTACGTTGCCCTGACGCGTGCGGAGCAGCACGTCATCGCGATCGGTTCGGAGCGTGCCGCGAAGACCAGCCCAACCCCGGTAGAACCGATGAGCGCTCGCACACCGCTGGCCTGGCTACGTCACACGGCAAACATCACTGGAGCGATCGGCTTCAACACGCACGAGCCGGACGACCAGCATCTCTGGGCCGACGAACGGCCGGACAAGGCGGCGACGGGCCGACTTGCCAAAGTCGCCCGCTTCGCGGACCTCGGCGGAAACCCCGAACAAGGTCAATCGACCGTACAGCGCGCCCTTCAAGCGCCAACCGCGCTCGACCTCCCGCAAGCGACCAGCGTCACCGGACTGTCGCGTCTCGAGAAGCGCGAATTGGTTGGTCTGCTGCCCGAGCAGGAAGTAGCCGCTCAACCCCTACCGCTGCGCTCGTCGCTGTTCGTCGAGAACACCGCGACGGCCGGTGAGGTCGGCAGTGCGACGCACACGTTGCTCGACCATCTCGACTACCGCCGGGCGGGCTCGGTCGAAGACGTTGCTGAGCAAGCGGATGCATTGGTGGATCGTGGCTACCTGCAACCGATGGCACGCGCCGCACTGGATCTGCCGAGTGTGGTATGGATGGCGACCGGTCCGGTCGGTGATGCGGTGCGCGGGTCGGACGACGTTCGGCGAGAACTGCCGTTCATGCGACTGCTGCCGGATGCACACCTTCTCGGACGCGGGCATCGGGTCGACGCCGATCGGCCATTGCTGCGTGGCCGACTCGATTTGGCGATCGCGCGGAACCGGCAATGGACGCTTGTCGATTTCAAGACGGACAAACGTGTCGCCGACGACCTCGACACATACGACACGCAACTGGGCTTGTATGCGGACATGCTGACCGAACTGACCGGCATGCCCGTGATACAGCGGTTGCTGGTGTTCCTGACACCGCGGCAGGTGGTGTCGTTGTGAAGCCGCGCTGTACGCCGTACCTGATGCTCGCACCCTTTGCATGCTTGTTGGGCGCGTGGGTGGTTTGGCCATTGCTCGGCTCGGCGGCTTCAGGACTTCGGCCGACGCTGATCGGCCAACTCGCAACCGACCGCATCTTCTGGGGGGCGCTAGCCAACACGGCGCTAATCACCGCAGCCCTGTTGGTGATTCAGCTACCACTCGGGCTCGGGCTGGCGTTGTTGCTTGATCGACGCGACGTGTTCGGACGGGGTTTCCTGAGACTCGCGTACTTTTCGACACACCTTGTCGGGGCCGTGTTTGCCGCCGTCATCTTCGCGGTGTTGTTCGGTGGAAAACGTGCGCCGGCGAACGCGATGCTGGGTTGGATCAACATCGGTCCGATCGGGTTTCTCACCGACCCGGCATGGGCACTGCCGACGCTGCTGCTTGCCGCCGTCTGGATCGGCGTCGGGTTCACCGCGATCTTCTTGCTTGCGGCGTTGCGTAATGTGGACGCCACCCTGCTCGATGCCGCAGCGCTCGACGGCGCGGGTGCAACCCGAAGGCTTTGGCATGTCATCCTGCCAGGCATCCGGCCCGCGTTGCTCTTGCTCGTCGTCGCCAGCAGCGTGTGGGGGTTGCAGTTGTTCGAGCTGCCGTTCCTGCTCTTCAACGGCCCGGGGCCCGGCTATCGCGGACTGACCGTCGTCATGTACCTGTACCGCGTCGGCTTCGAAGACGGCCAACTCGGCTACGCGTCGACGATCGGTTGGGTCCTGCTGGTGCTCTGCGGCTCGCTCGCGTTGGTGCAGATTCGTTTGCTGAGGGAGCAGCCGTGAAGCGTGTGTTGGCGAACGCGGTTATGTGGGGTGGCGTCGTGGTGATGCTCGCGCCGATCGCCTGGGTGTTGCTGGCGTCGCTGCGGGTTGGAGCGGATGTGTTCGACGGCGGGCCGTTGACGCTGGCGAACTATGCCGAGCTGGCCGGATCGCCGCTGCTATTGCGGCAGATCGGCAACGGGCTCCTGCTTGCGGGGGGCGGGACCGCACTTGCGTTGGTTGTCTGTTCGCTTGCCGGGTATGCGCTGGCGAAGCTGCGGTTCGCGGGTCGCACGGCGTTCGTCGTGGCCTGCGTCGCGGTGCTCTTGCTGCCGGCGATGGCGCTGCTGCCGGCGGTCTTCGGCACGGCGGTCTGGCTGGGGCTGTTCGACACGCACGCCGCGGTCATCCTTCCCCACGCGGCGGCCGCCTTCGGCGCTTTGCTTTACCGACAGGCGATGCTCAGTGTGCCTGACGAGACGCTCGACGCCGCCCGGCTCGACGGCTGCTCGGAGTGGCGGACGTGGTGGTCGATCGCGCTGCCACAGGTCGCGCCGGTGTCGGCGTTGTTCGTGTTGCTGTCGTTTCTCGCGCTCTGGAACAGCTATCTCTGGCCGCAGGTGGTGCTGGCCAGCGAGGCGAAACAGCCGTTGGCGGTCGCACTCGCGAACATGGCCGCGTCGCCGCAGTACCAGACGAACTACGGGCTGCTGATGGCGGCGACCGTGGTCGGGCTCGTCCCGCCGGCGGTCGTGTTCGTCGTGTGTGCGCAAGCTTGGGATCGCGGATGAACGCCCACGCCTTCAGGCGTGGGTCAGGGCATGGTCGGACGTCGCTGGTGACCCACCGCTGAAGCCGTGGGCTTTCTTGGCAAAGAGCGTGAGTCCCTTTGCCTTTTCAACGGTCACATCCACGAGCGAATGCTTCAACGACGGGTCGCCGTCGAAGACGACGATGTGATCGCCGCGGGTTCGGGCGACGAGTTGGACGGCGTCGGTCTGCTTGCGGAAGCCGGCACCGAGCTCGACGCCGTTGTTCTGCCGCTTGCTGACGAGCTTACTCTCGCCCTCAACGTAGACCTCGAGGGTTTGGCCGACCAGCGCTTGATGCACTTCGTCGGCGACCTCCTGTTGGACCGCGAGCAGTTCGTTGTTGCGGCGTTTCTTCGTCGCGTCGTCGATGTCGTCGGCAAAGCGATCGATCGCGACGGTGCCGGGGCGTGGGCTGTACTTGAAGATGAAGCTGTTCTTGAACCGCGCCCGGCGGATCACGTCTTTGCACGTCTGGAACTCATCTTCGGTTTCGGTCGGGAAGCCGACGATGAAGTCCGACGCGACGGCGACGTCGGGCATGTACGCGTAAGCCCGGTCGATGAAGTCGTAGTACTGCTCGATCGTGTAGCCACGGTTCATCGCCTTGAGCACGCGGTTGTCACCGTGCTGGGCGGGGACGTGCAAGTAGCGACAGATGCGTTCGCAGTCGCGCATCGCCTGAAGGGCTTCGTCGGTGAAGTCGCGCGGGTAGCTGGTGACGAACCGAAGCCGTGGCAGGTGCGGGACGGCTTCGTGGATCTCGTAGAGCAGGTCGGCGAACGTCGTCGTCCGCCCATCGCCGTGGTCGAATGCGTAGTGGTTGATCGTCTGGCCGAGCAGCGTGACTTCAATGCTGCCGGCGTCGGCGAGCTTCTTCACCTCATCGATGATGTTGCTCGGCGGGCGGTGGACCTCGGGGCCGCGCGTGTAGGGGACGACGCAGTAGGTGCAGAACTTGTTGCAGCCGCGGGTGATGCGGACGTAGGACTGCTTCACGTCGTCGCCGGGCGAGACGGCGCGGGAGAGATCGAGTAGTTCGAGGTTGTCTTCAGCGGCGGCCTTGGTCGAAGAGCGCCGGACGTTCGCCCCCATCAACGCCGTCTGGCGGCCAGATGCATCCGTGACGAAGTGGTTGTCGATCATCGCCGGCAGCTTGTCGAGCTCGCCGGGACCGCAGAGCAGATCGACGTGGGGAAACTTGCGGTAGATATCGGTCCCGTCGCGCTCGGCCATGCAGCCCATGACACCAACGAGCTGGTCGGTCTGCTTCATCTCCCCGAGCCGTGACCACACTTTTTGCTCGGCCCGCTCCCGCACCGAACACGTGTTGTAGAGCACCACGTCCGCCGACTCGCGATCGCTGGTCGTCTCGTACCCCCGCGCAAGCAACTGCCCCATGACCAGCTCTGAATCGAGCACGTTCATCTGACAGCCGAAGGTTTCAAGGTAGACTTTGCGAGACATGGGTGAAGTTCGTGAAAGCGACCATGGTAGGCCATCGACGCCGCAGTTCACTTCTGAGTTCGATACCGGCTTGGCTTTTGGGTCAACTTCGGACATCCTTTTGGCATGTCCGCACTGCCCAATGTTTCGGCCCCGAAGCACTTCGGCCATGCACGCAACGTGCCGGGCGCGACGTTCGGGCCGCGGCGCTTGCGGGACTATGAAATTGTCTGGATGACCGACGGGTCGGCGACGTATCGGTTTGACGATCAGTCGGTCGATGTCGCAGAGGGCGCGGTGGTGCTTTGTCGGTCGGGTTGGCGAGACGAGTTCCTCTGGGACGCGCGTCGACCGAGCCGGCATGTATTCGTTCACTTCGACATTCTGCGTACGCCGAGATCGGTGATGACGGGCTGGCCGGTCGTCGTCGAGCCCAAGCCGGGCGACCTGCTGCGGACGTGTTTGCAGCACCTGCTCGCATGGCGTGGCCGGGGCGATGACGCGCTGCGTCGGCAAGTGTTGCGGACGATGCTCGGTTCGTTCGTTGCGGGCGAAACGGACGTGACCGTGCCACCGCGCGACGACCTTCCGGATGCGGTACGAGCGGCGCTGGCACACATTGCGATCACCCTTCGCAACGATCTATCGGCCGGGGTTACACTGGATGAATTGGCCGAGGTCGCCTGCGTCACACGCGAGCATCTTTGCCGACTCTTCACCCAAAGCGTGGGTCACGCTCCTGCGGCGGTCGTCCGTCTGTGGCGACTTGATCGCGCTTCCGACCTTCTCGTGCGCAGCAACGACTCGGTCCGCCAGATCGCCGAGACGGTCGGCTTCGCAAGTCCGTATCACTTCTCGCGGCGTTTCTCCGAGGCCTTCGGCATGTCGCCGACTGCCCTGCGCCAGTCCGTCCGGGCCGGCAATACGCCACCGTTGCCGCGCCTGTTGCACGTCTTTCGCGTGGGGCGTGAAGATCAATAATGGGCATGGAATCGGCAACGCGGTTCATGGCACACACACGCTGCTGGTGCGACAGTTTGCGCATGACCTCCACGCCTTCCCAGCCGGCGCTCAGGCCCGAGTCGGTCGAGCAATATCTCCACGGTGACTACGACCGCTACCCCGTCACCGCCGACGAATATCGCCACTACCGCCAGTGGGGCTTCCTCGTCGTGCGCGGACTTGTGCCAGCCGACGACATCGCCGAACTCGACGAGCACACCCAAGCCCTCATGCGAGGCGAACTTCCCGAGCAGTCGGACGTCGAGGAGTTTGACCCGAGCAAGGCGTATGACAGCCCCGAAGAACTCGAGCGGGCCAAGCAGCGCGGTGAGTATGGCACGAGCCGCAAGCTTACCAAGCCGCCGGCCGACCTCTCGCCCGACGAGAAGGCACAGTTCTTTCTACGGATACACATGCTTCATCGTCA
The DNA here is from genome assembly GCA_039182125.1 of Planctomycetota bacterium. Taxonomy (NCBI): domain Bacteria; kingdom Pseudomonadati; phylum Planctomycetota; species Planctomycetota bacterium. The sequence continues at coordinate 15,944 of JBCDCH010000026.1, read as the reverse complement.
GGTCGCACTTCACGAGAAGTGCCTTTTGCATCCGAGGCTACTCGACGTGGTCGAGACGCTGATCGGTCCGGACGTGTCGGCGCTGCAATCGATGCTGTTCCTCAAGCCGCCGGGCAAACCTGGTCAGGGCTGGCACCAGGACGCGTTCTACATCCCGACGTTCCCCGACACGCTCGTCGGTGCCTGGATCGCGATCGACGACGTGGACGAATACAACGGCGCGTTGTGGATGGCCAAAGGCAGCGCGAGCGAACCGGTGTATCCGCCCTGCCCCGGTAACGACGCCCACGCAGCACAGCCGGTCTACGGCTTCGGCGACACGCAGCTCTCGGACGTCCACTACATCCGCGGCGCCAGCGAGCCCGACGATCGCAACACGCTCACGCCGATCGCTGAGAAGTACGACCGCGTGCTGCTCCGCATGAAGCGTGGCGACGTGGCGTTCTTCAACGGCCATGTCCTGCACCAATCGCGCGACAACGTGACGACCGACCGCTATCGCCGGGCGTTCGTCGGGCACTACGCCAACGCGCGATCGTTCACGCAATGGGGCCACGACGAGGAAGGCAACGCCCCGCGTGATCCCGTGACCGGGGGCACCAATGCGAGCCACATCCTCGCTCGCGGCAACACGCACCTGCCGTTTGCCAAACCGCGCTTCGGAACACCATGCGCCGCGTTGCTGAGTGCCGAACAACGCAGGGGCAGCAGCGAGTTCATCGCCCGCGTCATGGCCGAACACGGCGACGGGCTGATGGGTTGCGGCATCGCGGACCCGAACGTCGTCGATGACTAATCGCTCACGGACCCACCCACTCCCGCGGACTGCTCCCGGTGAGTTGGCGGACGACACGGAAGCACTGCGCGTAACTGCCAAAGCCCGCCTCATATGCCGCCGCCGTGTACTTTCGACCGCGACGCACGGCAGTCGCGAATCGGCGGACCCGCTCACGATTGCGTAGTTCGGTGATCGACTGACCAAGCTCGGCTTTGATCAGTCGACTCAGATGAGATCGGCTCACCGCAACGGCATCCGCGAGCGCATCGGCGTCGAGTTCGGGTCGGCGTGCGATCAGCCGCGCCGCTTTGACAACGGCCGGACTGAGAACGCCCACCGCCGCTGTCGGTGACCCGGCGCGAAAGGCACTCCACGCGTCGACCAACGCCCAACGCAATCCCGCATCGTGACCGGCGCGATCGTCTTTCGGTCCGGTCAACAGCCGCCGAAGCACCGGATGCAATCTACGGATACTCGTCAACGACACCTGCCGCACCTCCGGCACCGATGGCGGTGACGTTTCCCACCCCTGCCATTGCCGTCGTGGGCCTCGGGCAAGTGAACGCACCATCGACGGACGTGCAACCATGATCCACATCCGAAAGTCGGTGGAACGCCTGAGAAGAATGTGAACCTGACTCGGTAACAACCAGATCATCGACCCGGAACGCAGGTGAGTTCGCTGGTCGGCGACGATGTACTCACCCGTGCCGCGCTCGACCAGGCACATCTCCCACTCCCGGTGTCGGTGAGCCTCACGCATTGGGTTAGCGACATGGCGGGCGTCATGCAGCCACACACGGCCGGCCTCGCGATCGGGCACCACGTGAGAGAGTTTCGCCTCGGGCATGCTGATGAGCATATCACCAAATGCAATCAACTTACGCCATGACGCGATGTCGCCACGCATCGGGGTGTTAGTGTGATTCGCGCCATTAACCGAGGAGACTTCGATGACATCAACCACCACGCCAAGAGTTCTCGCCTCTGACATGCCGTTCGTTTCGTCCGACACCATCGCGTACGGATCGACGCAAGAAGAGCGAGACTACCTCTTTGATTTGCAGGGCTTCACCATCGTGAAGAACTGCCTGACTTCGAACCAACTGCAAGAGATCAACGGCTGGGTCGACGAGAACATGCGGGATGACCTGCAACCGGGCGAGTGGATCGGTGACGTTCAGGTACACACCTACGGGTCGAAGGACGGTGTGAACTTCCAGAACATCGTCGAAGCCGGCCCGGTCTTTTGGAATCTTCTCACCAACCCGGCGTACTTCGAGGACGTCAAGCGATACATCTGCAGCGAGATGCATCACATCGCCGTCGACGAGCTGTTTCTGAACGTGCGCCGCACCGGCGGCTTCATTCCGATCCACAGCGGCGGCACCAACACCCGCTTCACGAGCCGCTTCCGAAACCAGGCGGGCCGATGGGCCGTTGGTCAGATCAACGTGCTCATGGCTCTCACCGACATCGGTCACGGTGATGGGCCGACCACGGTCGTCCCATGTAGCCACAAGGCGATGGAGGATCATCCGCAGTTGGCCAACGCGTGGGATAAGGACAACCCCGTGAGTGGTGCCACGGCGCTGGGCATGGTCGAGGTGCATCTCAAAGCCGGCGAGGCGTTGATGTTCACCGACGGCATGTCTCACGGCTCGATGCCGCGCACCAGCGACGGCGAGCGACGCGTGATGATCTACCGTTACAGCCCTCACCTCCTCGCCAAACGGTTCGGCTACCTCCCGAGCAAACGGCTCATGGAAGCGGTCGGCCCCGAGGTCACCAAGATGCTCGTCGGGATCGAGCCGCGCGTCCGCCCGGGCCGGACGATCGAAGCCGGCGAGTTCGACGGGCTCGGGTACCACACCTGATCAAACTTGCACGACTCGTGCGGGAGTCGTTAGGGTCGGCGCATGCCGCTCGCGCAGGTGGATAGTTACGTGCTCACGGGGATCGACGCGCTGCGGTGCGAGGTCGAGGTCGATGTCTCACACCGGGGTAACGAGAAGCAAGTCATCACCGGGTTGCCGCAGGCGGCGGTGCGGGAGTCGATCGAACGCATCCGCCGCGCGATCAACAACAGCGGCCATCCGTTCCACGCCCACCGGCTGCTCATTCACTTGGCACCGGCGAGTGTCAAGAAGGACGGTCCGGCGCTCGACCTGCCCATCGCGGTCGGCTTGCTGAGAACGACCGGAAGCATTCACGGCGACCGACACTGCGACTACCTCATTGCCGGTGAGCTCGCGCTCGACGGTCGGCTGCGTCCGATCCGCGGCGGTCTGGCAATGGCGATGCTCGCGGCCGAACTCGGCAAGGCCGGCGTCATCCTGCCGATCGACAACGTCCGCGAGGCGTCCATCGTCGAAGGCATTGACGTCATCGGCGTCGGACACTTGCAACAGGCGGTCGGCTTTCTCAACGGCCAGGACCTGATCGAGCCGTTCAACGGCGAAGTTGAAGTGGAGGCCAAGCCGAACCGTCACCCGATCGACTTCGCCGACGTGAAGGGTCAGGAGTCGGTCAAGCGGGCGTTGACGATCGCGTGTGCCGGGAGTCACAACGTGCTGCTCATCGGCCCGCCGGGTACGGGCAAGTCGATGCTCTCCAAGCGCATCCCAACGATCCTGCCGCCGCTCACGCGGGCCGAGTCGTTGGAGACGACGCGCATCTACTCGGCAACCGGCCTGCTCGACCACGGCGTCGCGCTGCTCACCGAACGCCCGGTACGTACGCCCCACCATTCCGCCACCGCGCAAGCCCTCGTCGGCGGCGGCTCGATCCCACGACCGGGCGAATGCTCGCTCGCCCACCACGGCGTGCTCTTCCTCGACGAGCTGCCCGAGTTCTCACGCAGCGTGCTCGAGATGCTTCGGCAACCCATGGAGGATGGCGTCGTCACGATCGCCCGTGTCCACGGCAGCCAGCGTTTCCCGGCGGAGTTCATGCTCGTCGCCGCGATGAACCCGAGCCAGGACGGCCACGGTAAGGACGCCAAGTCGGCCGCGAAGTACATGGATCGACTCTCGGGCCCGTTGCTCGACCGCATCGACATCCACGTCGAGGTCCCCGCCGTCCCGCACGAGGAACTCGCCAAACGCAAGCCCGGCACCGACAGCGCGACCATGCGTGAAAACGTCCAACGTGTCCGCGATGTGCAGGCGCAGCGTCAGGGCGACCTGCCCAACGCTCGTCTCACCGGCCGACAGCTCGACGAACTCGCCCCGCTCGACGACACGGCCGCACTGATGCTCAAACAAGCGATGGACGACATGGGCCTCAGCGCCCGCGCCTACGACAAGGTCCGCCGCGTCGCCCGCACCATCGCCGACGTCGACGGCAACCAGGACGTCACCGCCGACCACATCGCCGAAGCCGTTCAGTTTCGGCTCCTGGACAGGAGATTCTAATGCGTGACCGCTTTCCGCCCGGCATTTCCGAGAAGCTCGGCTACTACGTTTACCTGTACATCGACCCACGCGACGGCAGGCCGTTTTACGTCGGGCATGGAAAGGGACATCGAGCTTTCCAGCACCTTGCCGACACATCAGAAACGGAGAAGGTTGCGCGGATCGCGGCCATTCGTAACGAAGGACTCGAGCCGAGGATCGATCTACTCAAATGGGGAATCAATCGTGATCAAGCAAGACTTATCGAGGCCACGACCATCGACGCGATAGGGCTCAGGCAGCTAACAAACCAAGTTAGCGGAAACGCTTCCGATGGTGTTCGCCGCATCGCGGTCGAGGACTTGATTCCCGCCCTCGATGGGAACGAGGCCATATTCGATGAGCCGGCCGTTCTGTTCAAAATTCCACGCGTTTACGACCCGGACATGTCGCCCATCGAATTATACGACGCCACTCGCGCTGCATGGCGGATGAACCCGGATAAGCACGAAATCCGTTACGCGATGGCGGTCTTCGGCAACGTGATCCGCGAGGTGTATCGCGTGGTCGATTGGTTTCCCGCCGGATCGACGATGCAAGAGCTTCGCCGTGATTTCGATACAAGCGACGGGCGTGTCGAGTTCGTTGGACGTCTGGCCGACGAAGACGTGCGACGACGTTTTCGCGGCAAGACAATCCCACAAGAGTACATCGGCGGCCAAAGCCCCTACCGCTACGTCGGCGGTGCTTGATACCTGCGAGTTGACCGGACGGGCTCTGCTACTCGAGCACTTCGGCTCGCAGCCCAATCGACTCGGCGTCGGCGAGGATGGCGTCGATTACTCTGTCCTCGGCGGGCTTGAGTTTGTCGTGCTTGCGCAGGTGGTCAAACGTGCGGCGCATGCCGTCGGCGAGGGTGATGGTCGGGCGGAACTCGGGGACGCCGGCCATTGCCTTGGCACTGCTATACGCCCCGTGAAACGCAGTGATTTCCTTCAGCAGACCGAAACGCTCGGGGCTGTGTTTGAGCACGAGTTGCGTCGGCACATGCACCGCATGCACCGGCTTGCCCAGGACTTCGCCGGCGATGCGGTAATAGTCGTTCCAGGTCAGCATCACATCACGCGTGGCGTTGTAGCACTGGCCGAAGGTTTTCTCATTCCCGACGGCATGGGCGAAAAGTGCACCGACGTCGTCGCGGTGGGTGCTGACCCAGAGGCCCAGCCCGTCGCCGGCGATCGGGACGGGCATGCCCTGTTCGATGCGACGCCAGGTCGGCGGGTCGCCTTCGAACTGATCGATCATGCCGCCGCCCTCGCCGTAGGTGTGGCTCGGCCGGATGACGGTCACCGCGATGTCGCCGGGGTTGTCGAGTAGCGCCCGCTCAGCTGCAAGCTTGTTCTTGCCGTAATCGCTGATCGGTTCCTGCGGGAACGTCTCATCAATCAGCACGCCGGCCGGCACCTTCACGCCGTAGGTGCACACGGTACTGCAAAAGATGAGCTGCGACGCGCCGACGTGTTTCGCCAGATTCAGTCCGCCCTGGGCCTGTTCGACGTTGAACGCGATCATGTCGATCACGGCGTCGAAACGTTGCCCGTCGAACGCCGCGAGCATGCCGGCTTGATTGTTGCGATCACCGTGGACTTGCACAACATCGTCGCCGAGCGGGGTGTCGTCCTTCGCCGAGGACTTGCCGCGGTTGAAGCAGACGATCTCCGCGTCGCGATTGTGGAGGTGCTTGATGATGCCAACCGAGATCAGGCCCGTACCGCCGATGATGAGGACTCGCATGCGACACAGCGTAACGTCCCACGATGCCGAAGCGCGACCCGACGCTCGAACTGCTCAACGGCCTGCGTCATGCGGACGACGCCGTGGTGACGAAAGCGCTCGGGCACAAGGCGAACTTCGTCGTGGCCAAGGCCGCAGGGATTGTGGCCGAGCGGGAGTTGTCGGCGGAGTCGGCGCTGGTCGCCGCGCTGGAGAATTGGCTGGATCGTCCGCCCGGCGAGGACAAGGGCTGCGAGGCCAAACACGCGTTGGTCGAGGCGCTCAACCGTCTCGGCACGACCGCGACCGACGTGCTACACCGCGCGGCCCGATGTGTTCAGCTCGAACCTGTCGGTCTTGTGTTTGACCCATCCATCCCTGACATGGTGACCGAACCGATCGACGCGGCCGCGAATATGCGCGGCGTTGCGGTGCTCGCTTTAGCGGCTGCTGGCGATGCCGACGTGTTGCCACTGATGGTGGACTATCTTTTCGACCGACCGAAGTTTCCGCAGATCGACGTTCCCGGTGTGCGCATCTCTTCGGCACGTGGGCTCGGGCTGACCGGACAAGACTCGGCGGCGTTGGTGCTGCGGGCCAAGCTGAAGGCCGACACCGATGTTGAGGAAGTGATCGCCGAGTCGGCGACGGCATTGTGCATGCTTCGACCACGCTGGCTCGAGACGTTCGTCCGGCCATGGATCGCCGAACAGCCGAGCGAAACGCTGCAACTGACCGGACTCGCGGTCGCGGAGTTGCGACCGCCCAATGCGTTCGAGGTTCTTGGGTGGTTATGGGAGCGGCTCCGTCACGAGCGCGGCGGCGCGGAGCTACTCACGGCCTTCGCGTTGCTCCGCTCCGAGCCCGCGACGGATTTCTTGCTCGGGCTGATCCGAGAAGGTGAGTTTCGAAGCGAGGCCAAGGCCGCGCTAACCCCGTGGATGGAGATTGGCGATCTTCGTGAGCGTGTTCGCGAGGCGGAGCGTGGTTGAGGAGATGGGTTCCGTTGTCCGCCCGTCGACGTTACTCACCAACTCCCACCGCCGCCCCCGCCGAATCCGCCGCCGGAGAAGCCACCGCCGGAACTGAAGCCGCTGGTGCCGCCGCCGGCCCCGCTGCTGGCCGGACGTGCGGTCATGCTCGTTCCCATCTGCGACACGCCACGCCCGAAGTCGCTCAGAAACAAGCCGGGCACGAAACCGTCGCGATGGCCCCGATACCAATCCGGCTCCTGCGTGAGCAACCCCTCGAACTGCTCGGCCCATTGATCCTCAACGCCGAGCACCATCGCGAACGGCAGCAACCGGCCGAAGAGGGTCGGGTCGTCCTTCTGCACATCGGCAAGCCGATCCCGCTCGACATCCACCAGAAACCGCCGGAACCCGCGGCACTCGCGCAACATCTTTGACCCTTCCAACGTTCGCGCGGGCATCGCCTTCGCCAGCATCATGATCGGCAGCGATGCCAGGCCGACACCTATCAGCCATGGAAATGTGGCCCACTGGTTGGCCAGCGACAAGAAACAGAAGACGAGCGCACCGGTGATCATGAGAACACCGATGCCGCGAAAGGAGTTGCGGACCTGATCGGGATTGCCGGTAAAGAAACCGCGCTCGGTCATGCGGACGTAGAGACCGTCGCGAATCCGGCCGAAGTCCTTGTAGAACTTTCCTTTGATTTGCTTGAGTTTGACGGTCTTGCGGTGCTTTTTGAACAGCGCATTGAGCAGGTCTTCTTCGTGCGGCAGAAGCGGCCGGTCCTTGTCGCACTTTTTGCCGAGGCGAACGAACGTCCATGAGCCCTTGTTGAGCCCGACCCAGCCGCTCTCGTTGGTGTCCTGTTCGATGCGGATGTAGCCACGGACGGCGAGGTCGATCACGGTGGCGATGATGTCGTGGGTGTGGCACACCTCGTCGATGAGGATGCCGACTTCGGCCGGCGTCATGTCGGCCGGCGGATCCCACTCGACCGGGACCGCGTCGTTGGCCCCTTCGTCTCGGCCGCGCACCAGCCACAACGCGAGCATTCCGCCCACGCTCAGGATGGGCAGTACGACCGCCGGCCACCAGTCGCTCAGCCACCAACCCAGCGCCGTCACCCAAGTGGCCTGTGCGACCGAGCCCTCGGGCAACTCGGCAAGAATCGTGAGCCCCTCGTTTCCGCGAAGGTTGTCCGCCGTGAAGACCAGCGCGTCGTCGATGACCTCGACCGAACCGCCCCGTGTCTCTCCCAACACTCCGAGAAACGAGTCGGTCTTCACCGAACCCGGGTCAACGCCCTCGGGCATCCGGAGTGTCGCGGTCACCTGCTCGATCGGAAACGGCCACTCATCGCCGGTCGCGTTCCAGTAGACCTCCGGCTTGCCGTCGAAGAAGTTGATCGCCCGGCGGGCCGTGTAGTTGATGACGTAGATGTGCTCGCCCGTGACGAAAACGTCCGGGTCACCGATCCGAATGGACAGAACACCGCTCGAGCGCGTGATCTTCGCCCGGCGAGACTTGCCCTCGGCGTCGGTCACTTCGACGTCGACGAGCTTGACGGTGTGACGCTCGTAGCGGTACGGGATGTTTCGGAAAATGCCGCGTCGCTGGTTGGTGCCGAAGTCCATCGTGATGGTCTCGGAGACTCGGAGCGTCGCGGGATCGATCGGTGTGAGTTCGACGTCAAACTGCCGGATGACCTCGGCGTCGGACTCGCGCGCCGTCTGCGCATGAGCCATGCCAGCCGGGATCAACATCAGAAACATCACGATTCGCACAATCGGTTTCACGATGTCATCATCCGCGCATGCTCGTGCTGGGCAACATCCTGTTGATCGGACTGCCGCTGATTCCGTTCGCGCTGCTGGGCGTGTGGATCGCCTGGACGTACAACGGGCTTGTCCGACGTCGGCAGTTCGTGAAAGAGGCGTGGAGCGCGATCGACACGGAACTGCAACGCCGACACGATTTGGTGCCGAACTTGGTCGAAACGGTCAAAGGACACGCCGCTCACGAGTCCGGCTTGTTCGAGGCCGTCGCGACATTGCGAAACCGAGCCGCCGCCGATCGGGCAGGTTCCGCCGACGCATCGCAACAAGCCGTGGATGAGCAGGAACTGACCGTCGCAGTGGGCAAGCTCATCACGGTCGCCGAGGCGTACCCGGACCTGAAGGCGTCCGACCGCTTTGCCGACCTCCAACGCGAGTTGTCCGAAACGGAGACACGCATCAGCAAGGCACGCCGTTTCTACAACGCGAACGTCGAAAAACTCAACACCGCCGTCGCGTCGGTGCCGACGAACGTCGTCGCTGGCGTGTTCGGATTCAGGAAAGCGGCCTATTTCGAGGCCGAGGATCGCTCGACGCCACATGTGGATTTTGGTGACCGGTCGTAAGGGTCGGGCGCGCTAGGATTCGACGCCGTCATGCTCCTCGAACTCCTCAAAGCCAAGATTCACCGTGCGACCGTCACATTCACCGACGTCGATTACCCCGGCAGCATCACGATCGACCAAAACCTTCTTGACGCGGCCGGGATGTTGGTGAATGAAAAGGTGTTGATCGCGGACTGTGACAACGGCGAGCGGTTCGAGACGTACATCATCCCCGGGCCGCGTGGCGAGGGTACCATCGGGGTGAACGGGGCTGCCGCCCGGCTGAGCGGGATCGGCCACAAGGTCATCATCCTTGCGTTCGTGCAGGTCACGCCCGACGAGGCCCAGACCCACGAGAGCAAGGTTGTGCTAGTGGACGAGAAAAATCAGGCCACAAAGGTGTTGGCTCACGCCAGTTCATCTGCAGGATAAGGGCACGCGCCGTCCGATAGATCGGGAGTATGCAGTTGACACATTCCGCCGCACCCATCATGCGAAACGTGGAGGACAGTTCTGCGGAAGCGCTGAACAATCCCGACCTTCGCGCGCGGAACCAGCAACGCCGCCATGCTCACCATGCCGCGGCGAAACGGCCCGACGACGCAGACCTCAACACGCCGCAATGGCAACGCGAGTCGGCCACCCATGTACCGTTGGCCGCCCGTAAGATGCTCAAGGCCATCCGTGCCTACCAGCACCACGCGAGCCGAAGCGGGCCGATCAACCGTCTCCGCCGGATGTCGGCCAACCTCCGCCATCGCATTTGGTCGCACCTGTGCCGGGCACATGTCCCATTGAACACGAGCGTTGGCGGCGGTTTGCTACTGCTACACCCCGACGGCGTGGTCATCCACCCCGACAGCGTCATCGGCCCCAACTGCACCATTCTCCAACAGGTCACCATCGGCAACGGGGCCGACGGTGAAGGTTGTCCGACGCTTGGCGCGGGCGTTGATGTGGGTGCCGGTGCGAAGGTGCTTGGCAAGATCACCGTTGGTGCGGGCGCAAAGATCGGCGCCAATGCCGTCGTCGTCAAAGATGTCCCCGCCGGCTACACCGCCGTTGGCATCCCGGCTCGAAACCTTCCGCCCAAGCATCTGCGCGACGCCGAAACGAACGAACCTCGGCCGCGTTTGACCTACACCACGTCCCCGGCGGTACCCGCCCCGACCGACCCGGTCACGACAGAGAGCAACTAGCAACCCACCATGGCAACCAAGTCGGCTTCACGGAAGAAGAGTTCCCGCGTCAACGAGACCGCCGAGAGCATGTCCGCGCGGCAGAAGGAAATCGCGGTTAGCGAGTTCTTCGCGAAAAACCGCCACCTGCTCGGCTTCGACAACCCACGCAAGGCGCTGCTCACCACGATCAAGGAGGCGGTCGACAACTCGCTCGACGCCTGCGAGGAAGCGGGCATCCTGCCGACGCTGCACGTGAAGATTCTGGCCGTCGACTCCAACGGCAAGCACGTGCCCACGCCGAACATGACGAACCATGCCCGGTTCATCGTGAGCGTTCGCGACAACGGGCCGGGCATCGTCAAGCACCAGATTCCCAACGTGTTCGGCCGGTTGCTTTACGGCTCGAAGTTTCACCGCCTGCGAATGTCGCGTGGCCAGCAAGGCATTGGCATCTCCGCGGCAGGCATGTATGGCCTGCTCACGACCGGGCAGCCGGTGCAGATCTTCTCCAAGACCAGCCCGCGCGCGAAAGCCCATCGCTTCCTACTCGCGATCGACACGCAGAAGAACCGCCCCGACATCACCGCCGACGAGACGCTCGACGAATGGACCGACGGTGAGGAAACCGTCCGCCAAGGCACGTCCGTCGCGATCACGCTCGAGGGCCGGTTCCAACGCGGCCGGGCGAGTGTCGATGCGTACCTCGAGCAAACCGCCATCGCCAACCCGCACGCCGAGATCATCTGGACCGCGCCCGACGGCGAGGTCCGCCACTTCCGCCGCGAGGTCGAAGAAGTCCCCGACAGCCCCGACGAGATCAAGCCCCACCCCTACGGCGTCGAGCTCGGCGTGCTCATGCGGATGCTCAAGGAGACAGAGCAAAAACACCTCGGCCCGTTCCTGCAAAAAGAGTTCTCACGCGTCTCGCCCAAGGTCGCCAAGGAGATCGTCGACAAGGCCAACAAGCTCACGAAGGCGACCATCTCGTCGCAGTCGTACACAAGCACCTTCGACCACGGCCAGACCGAGGCGGTTCACAAGGCGATACAGGACACCAAGATTCAGAACCCGCCGACCGACTGCCTCGTGCCCATCGGCGACCGGCAAATCCTCAAGGGCCTGCTCAAGGAAACCAAGGCCGAGTTCTATACGGCGTACACCCGCGAGCCGGCCGTCTACCGGGGCAATCCGTTCCAGATCGAGATCGGCATCGCATTCGGCGGCGACCTGCCGCGCGAGGAGCAAGCCCGCGTCTTCCGCTTCGCCAACCGCGTGCCGCTGCTCTACCAACCCTCGGCCTGCTCGATCAGCAAGGCGATCCAGGCGACCAACTGGCGCAACTACGGCCTGACCCAGCCGCGCAGCGGCATGCCCGAGGGGCCGCTGATCGTCTTCGTTCACATGGCGTCGGTGTGGGTGCCGTTCACGAGCGAGTCGAAGGAGGCGATCGCCGACTACGACGAGATCCGCAAGGAGGTCACGCTCGGCCTCAAGGAGTGCGGACGTAAGCTCAATACCTACATCCGCCGCAAGCAACGCATCGCCCGCGAAGGACAACGCCGTGACGTCTTCAAGAAGTACATCGGCGAAGTCGTCAAAGCCTGTGGCACCATGACCAAAGTCGACGAAAAGAAGCTCTACGACCAACTGGCCGCCGTCGCCCGCAGCAAGACCGAGACCGCCGACGTGATCCTCGACGAGGACGGCAAGCGTGTGAAGGTCGACCCGGACAAGCCGGACCCGAACACGCCCGGCCCCAACGGCGCCGGCGGTCGCCTCGCTCGGGACGAAAGCGTCATCGTCGTCGAAGCCAACGCCAAGCAACCCGACGCCGACGACGCCGCGAGCGAAGACCCCGAGCTTTTCGATCAGGCCGCGTAACGGACTCCACGCATGCCCACCAAGACCAAGAAGAACGACACCGCGAAGAAGCTCGAGCAGATGGCCAAGCAGGTCATCTCCCACGCCCGTGCCGGTGAGGACCCGAACTTCGCCATCCCGACGCGTTCGCTGTCCAACGCGAACTACGACCGCAAGAAGCGCATCATCACCATGGGCGACGCGGCCCAGCAGCGCAACTTCTTCGACCTGAGCAAGGCCAAGAAGTTCATGCAGACCATGCTCATCGCCAGCGGGTGCAAGGAGCTTGCCGAGCAGGGCAAGACGACCTCCATCCGTGACATGTACTACCACTGCAAGCACACGATCGAGGGCACCAAGGAGAACACCTTCGACGGTCAGGACGAGTCCGACCCAATCATCGAAGACCTCGAAGTCACGATCGACGCGCTGCGTGAAGAGCTCGGCTTGTACGCGGAAAACAAGGGCTCGATGGTCGGACCGATGACCATCGTCGACGCCGGCGACACGATCGACCTGACCCGCATGGGTAGCGGCGGCTGGGCCGTCCCCTCGATCGTCGAGGCCAACACGATCCAGTTCAAGAAGTGTACCGCCGACTTCATCCTGCTCATCGAAAAAGGCGCGGTCTGGGGTCGGTTCAACCAGGACCGGTTCTGGGAAAAGCACAACTGCATGATCATCCACGGCGGCGGCCAGCCGCCCCGCGGCGTGCGTCGGCTCGTCTACCGCATGCACAACGAGCTCAAGAAGGGTCGCAACAAGCTGCCCGTCTACGTTCTGGCCGACAACGACCCGTGGGGCTACTACATCTACTCCGTCGTCAAGCAGGGCTCGATCAACCTGGCGTTCGAGTCCCAGCGCATGGCGATTCCCGACGCCCGCTTCATCGGCATGAGCGCCTTCGACCGTGAACGCTTCGGCTTCGACAACGTCATCGCGCTCAACGGCAAGGACACGACCCGCCTCAAGGAGATCGCCGCCTACCCCTGGTTCGCCGGCAAAAAGGACTGGCAACGCGAGATCAAAAAGATGATCGACTCCGGCGTCAAGATGGAACTCGAAACCGCCAGCAGCAAAGACTTCAGCTTCATCACCGAGCAGTACCTGCCCGAGAAGCTCAAGAAGAAGCAATGGCTGGATTGATTGGGGCCGGGTATGTCACTTCGACCGGCAACGGGTGACGCTTTTCGAGCACGGCTTCGTAGACCTCCATCAGCCGTGTGTAGCACGCGTCGGCGGTGCCGATCGCCTCGAACTTTCGGCGGGCGGCCTTGCCCATCTCGATCAACTTCGCGCGGTCGCCGAGCACTTCGTCCATGATCCGCGCGAGCGTGTCGACGTCGCCCGGTTCGAAGAGCCGGCCGTTGACGCCGTCGTCGATGACGGTCGGCATCGCGCCGAGGTTCGACGCGATCACCGGCCGGCCGCAAGCAAGCGCTTCGAGGATCGTCATCGGCTGGCCCTCGTACCACGTCGACGTGACGACCGTCGCCGCGGCGTCCTTGAACGCGGGGATTATTTTGTCGTGCTCGAGTCGGCCGAGGTAGTTGATGCGGTCGTTGGTCTTGGCGGCCTGCTCGACGAGTTCCGCACACGGGCCGCTACCGGCGATGGTCAGCCTGCCGCCCATCCTTGCCGCCGCCGCGAGGAGAATGTCGATCCCCTTTTCCTCCGCCAAGCGGCCGATGAAAAACAGCCCTTCGCCGGGCGGGCCCTGATCACCGGGGTCGGTCTTGACGAAGTTGTTTTTCAGCAGCAGGCGCTCCTTCGGAACGCCGCCGCGACTGATGAGGTCGCGAGCACTCTGGGTGTGAACAAGGTAAGCGTCGACGCTTTTGCGCCACGTGCCGATGGTCCGGTGCAAAGCGTTGACCGCCGCCACGGTGGCAGTCGCACCTCGGCTGCCGCGATAGCACTTGTGCTTGAGGCCCGGCAGCGCGAGCCGCTTGCCGACACAATCCTCGCAAACGCCGCCGTCCCGCCAGAGCGTGCCACGCGGACAAACCAGCCGGAAGTTGTGCAGCGACAACACGACGCCCGCGCCGGCATCCTTCGCCGCTCGCAGAGCAGCCGGCGACAGGCGGATGTGCGTGTTGTGGAAGTGGACGATGTCGACCCCGTCGCCGATCGCTGCGCGTAACTGCTTACGACCGTTGTTGCTCCAAAGAGCCATGCCGAGCTTGCTCAGGGCGGTCAGCCCGTCGATGTCGTCGTTGCTGAGCGTGAGTTCGCGGATATCGTGACCGCGTGAGCGCAGCAAGTCGGCTTCGGCGGCGGCGATGACGTCTTCGCCGCCGAACTGTTGATAGCGGGTGTGTGCGACGAGAATCCGCATGGGCCGAAAACATACCCCGCAACCGCCGGGATGTCGCCCTTGTTCCGTTGAACGGCACCGGTCCGAGAGATAGTCTCCGGCCATGAGCAATGTTCTCGTCGCCGGCGGTGCCGGTTATATCGGTTCGCACACCGTCAAGGCCCTGCAGTCCGCCGGCCATAGCCCGGTGATCTACGACAATGCCGGCCGCGGACACAGGACCGTCGCCGACATCCTCGGTTGCCCGGCGGTCTTCGCCGACCTCGACGACACCGATGCACTGACCACCGCGTTGCGGGAACATTCGATCGACACGGTCATGCACTTCGCGGCCTTTGCGTATGTCGGCGAATCGGTGCATGAGCCGCTGATGTACTACCACAACAACGTCGCCACGACCGTCAATGTCCTCGAAGCGATGCGTGAGGTCGGCGTGAATCGGTTCGTGTTTTCCAGCACCTGCGCCGTCTATGGCGATCCCGACGAAGTGCCGATCACCGAGGATGAGAAGAAGGCACCCGTCTCGCCCTACGGCCGCAGCAAGTGGCACGTCGAGGAAATCCTCGCCGACCTGGCCGCGTCCGACGAGAAATTCAAGTACGCCGCCTTGCGCTACTTCAACGCCTCCGGCTGTGACCCCGAAGGCAGACTTGGCGAAGACCACGATCCCGAGACCCACCTGATCCCCGTCGTGCTCCGCGGCGGGTGGCCCATTTTAGGAACCTGGGATAAGGTTAGTTCGTGCGTTTTCGGGTATCCACAAAATACGAGAGGTTAAAAAAGGAGAGAATTTTAGGAACCCTGACACATATCAAAAACCATCTTCCAAACATCAAAATGATCTACATCAAACAACAAGAAGGGCAAACCCAAACCAATCATTTTAAAATGATCGCAAAATGATTTTTAGGCATATCACTTTGCATTTACCATAAACCCTACCCAAAACGCAAAATCAAAATGATCCGCGCATCCACAAACATCCACAAAAATCCACAGCTCGCGCTACAGCCCATTTGACCTCGCGCTCTCGCGCGTTTGTGGATCTATTGGTATTTTGATGGTGCCAATGGAATCTCCCGTGTGACATATTGACCTTCGTTACCGTTACGTTATCGGTGTGCACTCGGCCGTTTTGTGCCGGCGACGGCAAGATCCGCCCGACTGACGGCGACTGTGATTTTGCAGGGATTGCACGCGCGTAGGCCGACGTCTGCTGTTCCTCCTGTCGATGTCGTCGTAGTGTGTGTGCGTGTGTGGGTGTGGTGTGTAAGTTTTTTTTCCTT
>JBCDCH010000025.1 GCA_039182125.1 Planctomycetota bacterium | reverse complement strand
CCGCGACACGGACTTCGCCGAGGAGACGGCGAAGCTCACCCGTCAGCAGATCCTGAGCCAGGCCAGCACCAACGTGCTGTCCCAGGCCAACCAGAGCCCGCAGCTCGCGCTACAGCTTCTCGGTTAAACCTGATTCAAGTTCTTTAAGCGAACGCCCCGGTGCAGAAATGCACCGGGGCGTTCGCGTTGGGTCACGCCCGGGCGTGGCGGCTCAAGGCACTACGGACAATCAGAATCGCCTGTTTGCAGTCTTGACGCACCGAAATGCGACGTGAACGTCCGTACTTCCTCGCGGCTATGCCCACCGACCAAAAAGTGACGGCCCGGACGCATGAGTAGGTGCGCCGGACCGTCGTTGTGTGGACTCTCGATCGTGAGTCGGGATGACTGGATTCGAACCAGCGACCTCTACGTCCCGAACGCAGCGCTCTACCAAGCTGAGCTACATCCCGCAGGTCGGCACATTAGGCGCGGATCAGGGCCGAGGGAAATGCGGAAGATGGAAGGCGGATTGCGGAATGAAGAAGCTGTTCTTCGCTCCGCAATCCGCCTTTCTCACTCCGCGTCTTCTCCGTGATCGTGATGGTCGCAGCCCGAACACGTGCTGGCGTGATGTACGTGCTCCTCGGGGTGATCCCAGTCGATTTCGTCGATCTCGGCGGCGGTGAGGGCGGGGCCGTCGGGGGCGGGGAGGTTGGCCGCAGCGAGGGTGCGCAGGGCCTGGTTGCGGACGACGGCGACGTTCATATTGCGGCCGGGACAAGCGGTGGGCTTGGTGTCGCGGTGGCCGATGACGTTGGAGGCCGGGATGTTGTGCTCGTGCATGAGATAGGCCACGAGCTTGGTCAGGGCGGCCTGCTGGGCGGGGGTGGGGCGTTTGTTGTCGAAGTTGCCGACGAGGCAGATGCCGATGCCGCGCTGGTTGTAGCGGTTGTCGGCGGTCTTGGCGTGGGCACCGTGCTTCTGCTTGGTCCATCGGGGGCCGACCTCGACGAAGCCATCGCGTGAGCCGTGGCCGTTGCCGACGACGAAGTGGTAACCCAACTCGTCCCAGCCCTTGGAGCGGTGGGCCCGATCGAAGGTCCGGGCGTTGCCGCCCGTGGTGGCCGAATGGTGGATCACGATGTACCGCCAAGGTTGGGCGGTCGCACGGGGACGCCAGGCCGTCGGGACGGCGATGACGTGCTGTGAACGGTGCGGCTGAATCTCCGGCGTGCGGTGGCTGGCTTGTCTGCCCTTGTGCCGTTCGTGCGGCGCGACGGGCACCGGATCGCTCGACGTGTATGCCACCGGCCTGGTCGTGGTCTCACAACCGGCGGCCAGCATCACGCCCAGCGTCAGGAAAATCGTCGCGCGCAGTGTGTTCATCCGTGCTGATATCGGACTCGGCCGGCGGGCCTCTTGAAAAAATCCACGGTCAGAACTGAACTTTCGGGGCGGCTTGTACCTCGGCGTCCTCGACCTCGAAGTACGGCTCTTCGTTGAACCCGAAAATGCCCGCCAGCAGGTTCCGCGGGAACTCCTTGACGCTGATGTTGTAGCCCTTGGCGACGTCGTTGTACCGGCTGCGGACGCCGGCGATTTCGTCCTCCGTGGTGGAGAGTTCGGCCTGGAGCTGCATGAAGTTCTGGTTGGCCTTGAGATCGGGGTATGCCTCGGCGACGGCAAAGAGTTGCCGCAGGGCACCGGTGAGCATCCCCTCGGCCGCGGATGATTGCTGCGGGCCGGTCGCCGCCACGGCCCCGTTGCGGGCCTGAATCACCTTTTCGAACGTCTCGGACTCATGGCTCGCGTACCCCTTGACGGTTTCGACGAGGTTGGGGATCAGGTCGTGGCGACGCTTGAGCAGCACGTCGATTTGGGCCCAGGCGTTGTTGACCGCCTCCCGGCCGCGGACCAGGCCGTTGTAGACGCCGATGCCCCAGAGCGCCAGGCCGCCGCCGACGACGAGTACGACGATGAACGCGATGAGCAGGATGACGACGATCGCTGACATGGGAAGGTTCCTTGCTTGTGGGCACCTACCTTGACCGCCGCAGGGCCGCTTCGTCAAGCCCGAGGGCGGTGCGGGTGTTGGAGATGTCCTCGAGAAAACGTAGACCGTCGGTCCAATAGCCGGCGGTCGGCTTCAGGTCGGACACACGCTCGGCCCACCACGCGTTGAACCGATGCATGAGCGCTTCCCGGGCATACTTGGCCAGGATGCTCGCGGCGGCGGCGGAATAGCAGTGATTATCGGCCTTTTCGGCGAACCTGACCGTCGCGATCGCCCCGCCTTGTGCCAGGTCGTAGGTGCTTATGCCGTCGGTTTCCTCGACGACGGTCAAGTCCCAGTCGCCGAACATATCCCGAAGCAGGCCGGTGTAGCTGTCGCGGCCGCCGTGTTGGTCGCAGGTGATGTGCAGCCGCACGCCGGGCTCGGCGAAATCGCCGAGCAGGTTTTGCAGATGCACGGCCGTTGCGGTGAACAGGACCGACGCTTTGTTCTTCGTCGCGGCGAATCGCTGGTTGAGCACGTCCTCGCCGTAGACATGGGCGACATGGTGGACGGTCTCGACGCCGAGCCGGTCGCACTCGGCCACGTAGGCGTTGTGCAGGATCGTGACGGCGGTCGCGTCCACCGAGATCGGGATGGGTCCGATGGTCTGATACCACGGCAGGCTCGGCACGTCGGGACGCCAGTCCGGGCCGATCATGCCCAGTGCGGCCGTTTCGAGCCGACTCAGATCTTTGGAGACGTGCACTTTCTTGGAATCCGCGACGTGGATCTTGCGGGTGTCACGCTTCTTGCTCGTCACGCGGCGTAGCAGATCCCAAAGGTCGGGCGGTCCGTCGGCCTCGACCGCGGCCGCATGGCAACCGACGCACAACGGCCCGAGGATCGGCCCGTACCCCGCCTCGTCGATGCCCGCCACGATCCAACGCATGGTCGCACGGTAACCGCAAATCCGGGTAACGTGTCGCCGTGCGCTTCTTGCTGCTCATCCTTCTGTTGCTCGGTTGCGACGACCGCGCGACCGTCACCGTCGGAGCAGCGTCGAGTCTGGCGGAGGTGATGCCAGAGATCGCCGCGGCGTACGAGGTCGAGACCGGCGTGCGTGTGCAACTGGTCTTTGCCTCCAGTGGCAAGATCGTTCAGCAGCAACTCGCGGGGGCCGGGTACGACGTGACCGTCCTCGCCGACGATTCATTGGACGGGACGCCGGTCGCGGGCAACCGGCTCGTGCTGGTTGGCGTCGGGTCGCTCGACGAACTGGACGACATTGGCCGAGTTGCCATCGGCGCGCCAGACACCGTCCCGGCGGGCAAGTACGCCCGGCAAGCGTTGCAATCCGCCGGGGTATGGGACGACCTCGACGGCAGGCTTGTGTACGGGGCGAACGTCCGGCAGGTGTTGGCGTATGTGCAACGCGGCGAGGTGGATGCCGCACTCGTATATGCGACCGATGCCGAGGGTGTGCCGATCGACCCGGCGTTGCACGATCCGATCGATTACCGAGCAACGTATTTCACCGACACCGGTGATCGCTTCGCCGGTTTCTTGCACAAACCGACGGCAGGGCTGGCGTTTGAAGCGCATGGTTTCGTCGACCGAGCCGCTTTGCTCCGTAACGCTGGTGTTTCGGATTTGCCAGGCCCCAGCGTTGCGGAGCAACGTGGCTCCGAACCAGCGGGAGCGCGATGAGTGGGCTCGTGCAAAGTGCCTGGCTTTCGCTGCAGGTCGCGTCGGCGGCGACGATGTTGGCGGCACTGATCGCGGTGCCATTGGCGTGGTTCGTGGCGCGGCGTCGTTTGCGTTGGCTCGAAGTGGCGGTGCTTTTGCCGGTGGTGATGCCGCCGACGGTGGTGGGGTTTGCGTTGGTGGTGCTGCTGGGCAATCGCGGGCCGGCAGGGTGGCTGGGTGTGCCGATGGTGTTCACGGTCGGCGGGGCAATCATCGCGGCAGCGGTGGTCGCACTGCCGCTGGTGTACCTGCCGACCCGGGCGGCATTCGCGGCGATCGATCCGGACCTGCGCGATGCAACTCGGATCCTCGGCGCGAGTCGGTCGCAGTCCCTTTGGCACGTCGATCTCCCGTTGGCCCGACACGGCATCGCGGCGGGGTTGTTGCTTGGGTTCGCCCGCGGTCTGGGGGAGTTTGGTGCGACGCTGATGGTGTTGGGTTGGCTGCCGGGAAAGACGACACTGCCCATCGCTGTCTACGCGGCTTTCGAGCGCGGTGACCTGATCGCCGCGGCGTATCCGGCCGGCTTGTTGGCGATGTTGGCCGTGCTGCTCGTGATCGCGCACAACGCAGTGGCGAAGTGAGTACCGGGACCACCCGGGGCTACTTGTCGTCCCGGTCACCGGGGGCCGTCGTGTGCAGCGTCCACCCGCGAGGGAGCAGGAACGCCCGGTCGCCGTGATAGGCGAGTCCCGCATCGAGGCCGGCGTCGGCGAGCGTGTCGAGCAACTGCGTGTCGTCGAGCCAGGTGACGTGTTCGAGTCCGGGGTCATGACTGATCACGTTCACATGCCGGAGCGGCCCGGCGGCGATGACCGTGACCGCGGGAACCGACGGTGGCGGTGTCACCGGCTTGGACAACGAGGGATTTGCGATCAAGTCAGGACTTGTCTCGTCCGGCGCGGGCGTCGCCAGCGCCCACAGCAAGCTGCCACCGGCAACGAGCAACACCGCGGCAACGCCTGATGCCCGTGCGAAGCGGCGTTGCCGCCGGCGTCGGTCGGCTGCCCGCAGAGCAAGTTCGAGGATGTGGGCTTTGGTGGTCATGGTTGCTCCGGATGCGAGGTGCGGACGCGTCTGACGATGCGGCGGAGTCGGCTGTCGACGCCGCCGGGGCCGAGACCGAGCTTGCGGCCGATGTCCGCGAGGGTCATATTGCGGACGTGGCGGAGCAGCAGCAGACGCCGGCTGGCCGCGTCGAGCCGGCCAACGCGTCGGCGCAGGTCCGCGATCCGCTCCGCGAGTTCCACGTCGTCGGCCGGGTCGATCGACGGCGCGCCGGCGACGGCTCGCTCCCGTGTCGAGCGGCGTTGCTCGGCCCGCAACCGGTCGATCGCCGCGTTGAGCACGACCCGACGGACCCAGCGACGCAAATGGGCGGCGTCGCGCATCGGCTTGATACTCCGAACGATCTTGAGCGTCGCGTCCTGCACGACGTCGAGGCAAAAGTGTTCGTCGCGGCGGGTGTTTCGGCTTGCGTCGGCGAGCATGCCGTCGAAGTGCCGCCGGTAGAAGGTCTCGACGGCCGACCGCTCACCGCGGGCCATGGCCGTGGTGAGGGCGGGGGTGTCATCCGTTTCGGCGTCGGGCGTCGACAAGCGGTCTAATCCGCGTACTCCGCGTCGGAAGCGTTGGCCTGTTCGAGTGCGTCCACGGTGCGCTGCAGCCTGATGATGACAGCAGACTGCTCGTCGTTACGTTCTTGCGTCTGTGCAAGACGCTGTTCCGTCTGTGCAAGTTGCCTCCTGAGCAGCTCGTTTTCCAAGCGCTGGGCCTCGAGTTGGGCGGTGAGTCCCGCGACTTGGCGGGTCGCTTGCTCGGCCTTTTCCTGGAGTACAAAAAACTCCTGTCGCCAACCATCCCAATCCTTCGTTTCTTGAAGTCGGTCGAACAGGCTTTCAATGGCCTTAAGTTGGGGGACGTAGCCCTTGGCGATGACGATGCCGGTCTCGCGGTGGATCTGGAGTGTCGGCGGTGTGTCGCCGGGGAGGGTGGCGGCGAGTTGGTCGAGCAGGCCGAGGATGTCGTCGCCGTCCTCGATCGGTGAACCCAGCGCGAAAGTGCGGACTTCCTGCTCCGTTTGGGGCGTGACTCGGCCATGGGCCGGGTGGACGTGGATTTTGTAGATCAGTCTGCCACCGACCTGCTCATGCACGACTTCCATGACGAAGTTGTCGAAACGCTCACCGTTGAGCAGTGCCAGCACGTCGTGAGCGCGCATATTTTTGAGCTGCAACGGCGGCAGAACCGCGTCGGCATGCTCGGGCGTCATGATGATCGCCTGGAACGTCGGATCGCTGTCGCGGAAGTAGTCGATCACCTGGCCCACGCCGGCGTTGTAAAGGTTGATCTCGTCAAAGTATTTGGCGTCGTCCGGCGCGTCGTAGACGGGTTTTTGCACGTTTTGCCGGCCGCCGAATTCGCCGCCGAACCCGCCCTCTTGTGCGAGGGTGGTCAGCGGCAGGGTCGACGCGAGTAGCGCGGCGGGGAGGATATGTTTTCGCATGGGTGTGTCCTTGTGGGGTTTTCAAGATACCAACGATGCCGGGCGTCGGATTTCGCGCCGGGGTCGGAGATTTTTCGGGCGGGTTGGATATCACGCCGGCGAATCGCATGATCTGCCGCATGGAGTTACTACAAGCCGCCGAGGCGGCCGTGCGCAAGGCGGCGGACGTTTGTCAGCGGGTGCGGGCCGAGATGGTCACGCCCGAGAGCATCGAGAAAAAGGACCGCAGCCCGGTGACGGTCGCGGACCTGGCGTCGCAGGCGATCGTGATCGAGGCGCTGGAGCCGCTGGGCATCCCGGTGGTTGGCGAGGAGTCGGCCGACGCGCTGCGGGAGGATGCGGCGGTGCGAGCCAAGGTCTGCGAACTGGCCGGGGCGAGCGAAGCGGACGTGATGCGCCGCCTCGACGCCGGTGGCCACGCCGAGGCGAAAGGGCGATTCTGGACGCTCGACCCGATCGACGGCACCAAGGGCTTTTTGCGAAACGACCAATACGCCGTCGCCCTGGCGTTGATCGAGGAAGGGACACCGGTGCTCGGGGCGTTGGCGTGCCCGGCGCTCAACTGTGGTACCGTCCTCGCCGCCGAGCGCGGCAAAACGCCACCGTTTTCGGTCAGCACGGTGACCGACCCGACGCAAGCCCGGCTGGTCGAATCCGTCGAATCCGGCCATTCCGACCAAGACCAGTCGGTGCAAATCGCCCGCGCTCTGGGCATCGGCCGCGACCCGTTGCGGATGGACAGTCAGGCGAAGTACGCCGCCGTCGCGCTGGGCGACGCGGAGGTGTACCTGCGTCTGCCGACGCGTCCGGGTTATCGGGAGCGCATCTGGGACCACGGGGCGGGTTTGATTTGTGTCGAATGTGCGGGCGGCCGGGTGACCGATGTAGATGGAAAGCCGCTCGATTTCTCGCGTGGCCGTAAACTGGAAGACAACCGCGGCGTCGTTGCTACCAGCGGGCGTTTTCACGACGCGGTATTATCAGCCGTCTCGGACGTGCTTGGCGTGTGAGCCGGCCAATTCGACATCGTCCGGGTGTCGAAGTTGAATTATCCACCCGTGCCGTTGCCCGTTCCCACGCCAGACCGCTCAAAGACCGATGCCTCGGATAAGCGCCCTATGGATGGCTCAGTGATGAAACTTCACGCGGTAACACCGGCTGACGGGCTGCGGTCGGCCGATGGCAAAGCCGCGCGTGCCGATCAACTCCACTGGTACGTCGCTGCTCCGTTCTTCGGGTCCGAGGACAGCCCGTGGTTCGATCTGGGCATGCCCGAGTGGCACAGTCTCCGCAAGATCCCCCGGCCCACGCCCAACGAAAACTGGCACAACCGTGGTGGCACTTCGCCAATGAGCGAGTGGCGCAAGCACAATCAACACGCCAAGCTCGTCTGGGAGTATGCTGTGACCGACCCGCCGTCGGGGATTGTCACGCTGTTCCCGCAGTTGCCCGTGCTGGTCGGCATGCGGCAGCGGTTCAAACGCCGCAAGAACATCCCCGTGGTCGCGTGGACCTTCAACCTCGGTAAGCTCCACGGCGGCCTGCAACGTTCTCTGGCCCGCTTCGCGCTCAAGCACGTCGACCGTTTCATCGTGCATAGCCGCTTCGAGGTCAAGGCGTACGCCGAATGGATCGGTTGGCCCGAAGATCGGTTCACGTTCATGCCGCTACAACGCGGCATGGTCGGGCATCTCGCGGACGAGAATGAGGACGATCCGTTCATCCTCGCGATGGGTACGGCCAAGCGCGACTACCGGACGCTCGGCGAAGCGGCCAAACGGCTCGGTCATCGCGTGGTCATCGTGGCCGGTCAGTCGGCCGTCGAGGGTTTGGATTTGCCCGATAACGTCGAGGTACACAGGGGCTTGTCGCTTGACGAGTGCCGCAAGCTTGAACAGGAGGCACGCGTC
Source organism: Planctomycetota bacterium (assembly GCA_039182125.1). Taxonomy (NCBI): domain Bacteria; kingdom Pseudomonadati; phylum Planctomycetota; species Planctomycetota bacterium. The sequence goes on along the minus strand of JBCDCH010000025.1, from coordinate 46,261 downwards.
AACGTCGTACCCATCGACAACGAAGACACCGCCAGCGGGCAGGTCACGGTGATCAACGCGATGATGAGTGGCCGAGCGCTCATCGCCACCGACTCGCCCGGCACGGTGGACTACATCGAGCACGAGCAAACCGGCCTGCTCGTCAAGAACCGCGATGTCGACGAACTGACCCGGACGATCGACCGCCTCTGGACCGACGAAACGACACGCAACCGGCTCGGTGCCGCCGCGCGCCTGCAAGCCGCGGCCCATTACTCCGACGAAGCCGCCGCCCGCAACCTCCAGCAGGTCCTCGACGAGGTCGGCCACGCTCGCAATCTCATTTAGCTCATATGCCCAAAGCCGACAACATCGTCTGGCACGGCGGCGACGTGACGCCCGCGGACCGTCGCCGCGTGCTGAATCAGACCGGCTGCACCCTCTGGCTCACCGGGCTCTCGGGAAGCGGGAAGTCGACCGTCGCGGTGGCCGTGGAGAAGGCGCTGCTCGCGGCCGGGCATGCCTGCTACCGGCTCGACGGGGACAACGTCCGCCACGGCCTTTGCGGGGATCTAGGCTTTTCCGCCGAGGATCGCACCGAGAACATCCGCCGCGTCGGCGAAGTGGCGAAGCTCATGGCCGACGCCGGCCTGATCGTGCTCAGCAGCTTCATCAGCCCCTACCGCACCGACCGCGCCGCCGTAGCGACGCTGCACGAAAAGGGGTTGGTGCCCTTTTTCGAGGTGTTCGTCGACGCGCCGCTGGAGACGGCCGAGGCTCGCGACCCCAAAGGCTTGTACAAGAAAGCCCGGGCCGGCCAGATCAAGCAGTTCACCGGAATCGACGATCCTTACGAAGCACCGCAGTCCCCGGCGCTAAAGTTGCCCACCGCCGAACTGACCCTCGACCAGGAAGTGGAGCAGGTGCTCGCCCTGCTCCGCGATAAAAACATCCTCCCCGTGTAGCGGCAGCACCGAAGGTGCCCGCGGGAAACCGAGAACCATGCAACAAGTCGCCGACCCCAGCACGTCCAAGCCCGAGCAGTCCCGCCGGATGACCCACCTCGACCAGCTCGAGGCCGAGAGCATTCACATCTTCCGTGAGGTCGTCTCGGAGTTCGAAAACCCGGTGATGCTCTTCTCGATGGGCAAGGACTCGTGCGTGATGTTGCATTTGGCGCGCAAGGCGTTCGCGCCGGGCAAGCCGCCGTTTCCGTTGCTGCTAATCGATACCACTTGGAACTTCCGCAGCATGTACGAGTTCCGCGACGAGCACATTGTCGGTGAGCTTGGCATGGAGTGTTTGGTGCACATCAACGAAGACGGCCTGAAGCAGGACATCAATCCCTTCGAGCACGGCAGCAAGCGGTTCACCGAAGTGATGAACCTCGGCGCGCTGCGCCAGGCGCTGGACAAGTTCGACTTCGACGCCGCGTTTGGCGGTGGTCGACGCGATGAAGAAAAGTCCCGCGCCAAGGAGCGCGTCTACAGCTTCCGCGACGCCAACCACCAGTGGGACCCGAAGAACCAACGCCCCGAGCTCTGGAACCTCTACAACGGCAACGTCCACAAGGGCGAGCAGATCCGCGCCTTCCCACTGAGCAACTGGACCGAGCTCGACATCTGGCAATACATCTACCGCGAAAACATCAAGCTCGTCCCCGCCTACTTCGCCGCGGAGCGTGACGTGGTCGAGTTCGAAGGCAACCTCATCGCCGTCGACGACGACCGCACGCCCGAAGCGCTCCGCAAGACCGCCCGCAAGGAGTGGGTCCGCTTCCGCACCCTCGGCGATTATCCGCTGTCGGGAGCGACGCCGAGCAAAGCGGACAACCTCCCGCAGATCATCCAGGAGATGCTGCTTGCAACGAGAAGTGAACGGGAAGGGCGAGCAGTGGACAAGGACCCGGGGGCTTCGATGGAGGAGAAGAAGCAGCAGGGGTACTACTAGGCGCTGGGGGTTAGGCGCTAGGGCTTGTTATTGGAGTTTGACTTGAAAGCGGATGGTTCTGGGTATCGGGGGTTGGTGGTTTGGCAGCGAGCGATGGAGCTTTGTGTAGCGGTGTATGCGTTGACGGATCAGATGAGCGAGTCGGAGAAGTTCGGATTGATCTCCCAGTTGCAGCGGGCGGGCGTGTCGGTGCCGTCGAACATTGCGGAGGGATACGGACGCGGAGCGGGCAAGGATTACGTAAAGCATCTGCGCTACGCGATGGGCTCGCTCGCAGAGGTCGAGACACAGATCGAAATCGCAGTTCGTTGCAACAGGCTCAATCGAGACGATGTGAAAGACGCATGGCAACTAGCCCAAGAAACAGGCAAGCTCCTCACCCGCCTCATCCAGTCACGAACCTGACCAGATGTTGATCAACAGGCCCTAGCGCCTAACCCCTAGCCCCTAGCGCCTACTCCCATGCAGCAAGACCAGCTCATCGCCTCCGACATTCACGCCTACCTCGACCAGCACGAGCGTAAGGACCTGCTCCGCTTCCTCACCTGTGGCAGCGTCGACGACGGCAAGTCCACGCTCATCGGGAGGCTGCTGTTTGACTCGAAGATGGTGTACGAGGACCAACTGGCCGCGCTGGAGGTCGACTCCAAACGCTTCGGCACCACCGGCGGCGAGTTCGACCCGGCGCTGCTGACCGATGGGCTCAAGGCCGAGCGTGAGCAGGGCATCACGATCGACGTCGCCTACCGCTATTTCTCCACGGCCCACCGCAAGTTCATCATCGCAGACACGCCGGGCCACGAGCAGTACACCCGCAACATGGTGACCGGTGCCAGCACCGCCAACCTCGCGATCTTGTTGGTCGACGCGAGCAAGGGTATGCAGGTCCAGACCCGCCGTCACGCGTTCATCGTCTCACTATTGGGCATCAAGCACGTCGTCGTCGCGGTCAACAAGATGGACCTGATCGATTACGACCAGAAGGTCTTCGACGACATCCGCAACGCGTTCACCGACTTCGCCGCCCGGCTCAGCTTCCCGGACGTCGAGTTCATCCCAATGAGCGCGCTCGCCGGGGAGAATGTCACGTCGCGTAGCGACAAGATGCCTTGGCACACCGGCCGACCGATGCTCGAACACCTCGAGCACGTCCACATCGCCGGCGACCGCAACCTCGTCGACATGCGCTTCCCCGTGCAGTACGTGCTGCGTCCCGACCGCACCTTCCGCGGCTACGCCGGCAGCCCCGCTGGCGGCATCCTCCGCCCCGGTGAAGACGTCATCGCGCTGCCTAGCGGCGTGAAGTCCCGCATCAAGCAGGTGCTCGACTCCTCCGGCAACGAGGTCGACGAGGCCTACCCGCCCATGGCCTGCACCGTCACGCTCGAATCTGAGATCGACGTCTCCCGCGGCGACGTGCTGGCCAACCCCAACAACGTCCCCCGTGTCGGCAACGGCTTCGACGCCATGCTCGTCTGGATGCACCCCGAGGCCATGGCGACCCGCAAGGGCTATCTGCTCAAGCATTGCACCCGTCAGGTTCCCGCCGAGATCAGCCAGATCCGCTATCGCACGGATGTGAACACGCTGCGTCAGCACCCGGCCGAGAGGCTCGAGCTCAACGAGATCGGCCGCGTCGAGATCAATCTCGCCCGGCCCATCGCCTTTGACGCTTACACCCGGAATCGACAGACCGGCGCGTTCATCCTCATTGACAAGGAGAACGGCTGGACCGTCGGGGCCGGCATGATCCTCGACCGCGAATCCGACGATCGGCACCCGAGCGAGGAAGGCTGGAAAGGCCAGGACCGGCGCCGCAAGCCTCGGCCCGCCGTGCATCGCCATCGCTCGACCGTCGGTCCGCACGAACGCGAAACGCGCCTCGGTCAAAAGCCGCTCTGCGTCTGGCTCACCGGTCTCAAGGGCAGCGGCAAAACCACCATCGCCTACGCCTTGGAGCGTGCTCTCTTCGACGCGGGCTTGGTCGGCACCGTGCTCGACGGTGGCAACCTCCGGTCCACGCTCAACAGCGATCTTGATTTCACCGGTGACGACCGCAGTGAGAACGTCCGCCGCGCAGCCGAGGCCGCCCGCCTCATGTGCGAGGCCGGCCTGTTCAGCGTCTGTGCGTTCATCAGTCCGTTCGAATCCGACCGGGCACTTGCCCGTGAAAACATCGCCGCCGCGACCGGGCCCGACGGGTTCGTGCAGGTTCACCTGAGTACGCCGTTGGACGTGTGTCGTCGCCGAGTCAGCGGTGTGTACGAGCAGGCCGATGCCGGGGAGTTCGAGGACTTCACCGGCGTGACCGCACCGTACGAAGATCCTCGCAACGCCGACCTGACGTTGCGCACCGACGAACTCGCCGCCGAGGCGTGTGTCGCCAAGATCATGGACCTGCTGCGTCAGCGTGGCTTCTTGAAGTGATCACCGGTCGAGGCTCGCTTCGGTCGCCGCTTAGCGGTGCTTGCCTCGCATCAACCCTTGCCTCGCATCAACCACACATCGACCACAACGGCGATGATCTCGCCCAGCAGCGTCCACACGCGCAGTGTGATCGCCGCCAGTGCGAACGCGGCATCCCGGTCGATCGGGTTCATCGTGACCGCGCCGTCGGGCAGCAGTAGTCGGAGCATGCCGTAAAGAACCAGCTCGCGCACGCCAAGGCCGGCGGGGACGGGCCGGGCGGTGTTGCCCGCGGCATACGCTACCGCGACCGCCGCCGCACACAGCGCGATCTCGCCGCCGTGCAGCCGCAAGACATCGGCCACCACCGACGCTCCCGCGATTGCAAACAACGCTTGACCGACGACGCCCAGCCCGAGAATTGTGTAAAGCCGTGCTTCACCCAATCCCGACGCGAGCGGCGGCCGGTCGAGGAGGTCGGCGATGATGTTGAAAATCCGACGCAGCCAAGTCGGTCGGAGGATCAACGGCGCACCGACCAGCACCGCGGCCGCCACCGCAACGACCGACCACGTCGGCACGCGCAGGTCCACTTCGCCAATCGCCGCGCCGACGAGAAACAGGGCGGCGGTCATCAGCGACGCCGCGAGGATGATCGCCGTCTCGTAAAAGCGTGCCGACCAGGTCGTGCGTGCCGGGACGCCGAACGGTCGCAGCAGATACGGCCGACCCAGCAGCGGCAACATGTTTACCGGCAGGTAGCCGGCCAGTTCCGCCACGGTCCAGACTTTCGACGCCTCCCGCAAAGGTATCCAGTGCCCGAGCCCCGCGAGCACCGCCCGCCAAAGCGCCGGCCGAGCGACCAGCAGATACGCCAGCAGCACGCCCGCCGCCAGCACCAGGCCCAGTACGTCGATTCCACGCAGCAGCCGCGGCACCTCGCCGATGCCGCGTAGCAACGGCAGCACGATCAACCAAAGCAGCCCCAGCGCGAACGATGTGACCACCATCCGCGCCAGCCACGGGCCGGCGATCGACCACACCCTGCGGAGTTTGCGTTGCGATGTCTCCGAAAGTTCGAGGATTTCACCCTCGCCGGATCGGCCGTGCTTGCGGCGGGGCGGCAGCAGTCGCAGGCCGAACTTCTTGAACCAGCGACGCGCCAGCCGGCGCAGCTTCGGGATTTTTCCGAGCGACCAGTTGAGCACCTGCAATCCGACCCACGCCGTCGCAAACGACGTGAGCACGGCCAACGCGGTGAAGGGCACCAACGCCCCGGTCCCCAGCGCGTAGTCTTCGAGCAGGGACTCGATCCGATCAAACTGCGCGGCCCCGTACGTGACGAGTCCGACGGTCACCAGCACCGCCGCGAGCGTCGAGAGGCCCACGAGCAGCCGATCGCTTAGTTCGAGCCTGCGACCGCTGAGAAACCGCGTGGTAAGTTTGCGTTTGCCCGGAAACGTCACCAGCGCGAAGCCGATCAGGAACACCGGAATCCCGCCAGGCCCGGGTAGCGTGATCCCCAGCAAGGGCGACGCGAGGATGAACAACCAGCCCACCACGTTCTTCGCCACCAACAGGAACGTTCGTCGGAGCGAGATGGTGTCGGCTTCACGCAAGGCCGCCAAGGGTAGCGGCTTGCCGCCGACCGGGTACGCTTTGCCCATGCACGGCCACTCCGGTATCGACCGCGTCCTGCTCACCAGCGATCAGATCCTTTCTCGCGTGGGCGCGATGGCCGCCGACATCGTTCACGATTACGAGGGCGAGGACGGGCTGATCATCGTGCCAATCCTCACCGGAGCGATGGTGTTCACGTGCGACCTGATCCGACGCATGCCGGTGCCGATGAAGATCGGTTTGCTCACCGTCAGCAGCTACCCCGGCACCGCGACGACCAGCCAGGGCGTGAAGTTTGTCGAGGATCAGATCGAGAAGCTCAAGGAGCGCGTCGTCGGTCGGCCGGTGTTGCTCGTGGATGACATCCTCGACAGCGGCAACACGCTGCGTGCCGTCACCGCCGAACTGAAAGAGCTCGGTGCCAAGTCGGTCAAGACCTGCGTGTTGCTGCGCAAGGAAAATCGCCCCGAGGCCGCGGACGTCGTGGGCGATTACGTCGGCTTCGACATCCCCGATGCGTTCGTCGTCGGCTACGGGCTGGACTACAACGACATGTACCGCAATCTCCCCGACATCGTCGTGCTCAAGGACGAGACGTTCAGTTGATCTCCCCCAAAAGCCCACGGCTTCAGCCGTGGGTCCGCGACGCTCCCCGCCGACCTGCGGCTGAAGCCGTGGGCTTTGGGGCGTTCGTTCAATCCTCCATCTGCATCTGTCCGTTCTCGTCGTTGGGAGAGAACGGGTTGTGGGCGATCTCCCAGAGGTGGCCGTCGGGGTCGGCGATGTAGCCGGAGTAGCCGCCCCAGAAGACTTCCTGTGGCTCCTTGATCGGTGTAGCGCCGCAGTCGACGGCGAAGGCGAACGCTTCGTCGACTTCCGCGCGGCTGTTGAGATTGTGCGCGAGCGTCACGCCACGGAAACCGTTGCCTTCGGCGGAGACTTCCGCGTCCTCGGCCAGCGCCGCCCGGCCGTACAAGCCGAAGACGGTGCCCGAGAGTTTGAAAAAGCTGATGTGCTCGTTCGAGCCTGACGCCTTCTTCCAGCCGAGGCGTTCGTAGAACGCGGTGGAGACGGCGACGTCGGCCACGCCGAGCGTCACGATGCTGATGTGCGGGTGCCAAGCCATGCGCATGACGTTACCCGTCGGCCCGTTTGCCACCAACCCATCGGCCCACGATCTCGCCATCGAACACGTCGCCGGCGATGGCAATCATGTCCGCATGGAAGCCGGGCGCGAGCCGGCCGACCTCGATCCCCAATGCGACGCCGGCATTGTCCGTGACCAACCGCAGCAGCGTTGCGTCGTCGACCTGCCCGCGCAGTAGCCGACACTCGGCCCGCAGGTCCAGGTCGGGCGAACTCGCGCGGCTGTCGGTGCCGAGGCAGAGGTTGATCCCGTGCTTGAGCATCTCGCGCCAGCGGTGGGGCGGGTGCTCGAAGAACAAATGGGTCCGCGGACAAAACGTGACCGAGCAGTTGCCGCCTGCTAGCAAGTCAAGGTCGGCGTCATCGGCGTAGTTCACATGGGCCAGCACGGCGTTTCGTTCGAGCAGCCCGATCGACTCGGCGAACTCCACGGGCGAGCCGTCGAAGGTCGGCAGACCGTCGGCCCAATAGCCGGAGTCCCGGATCAGATCCGCGAACGGCCCGGTGCGATGACGCACGTACTCGGCCTCCTCGGTCAGCTCCGCCAGGTGCGTGCTGATCGGCAGCCCGGTCGCCAGGCACGCTTCCCAACCGTCACGCTCGACGGTGTAGGGCGCGTGGGGCGAGACACCGATGGTCAGATGTTCGCCACTTGCGTTGGCCTCGACGGCGGCGGCGACCATCCCGTCGGCCAGGTGTGCCTTCCCGGACGGCGCGAGGACTTCGCCGTAGCTGACGCTGCGCATCGGGGCGGCGGCGAGCGTGGGGCGGGTCAGGTTTGGCAGCCGGGTGATGTCGCCGACGCAAGTGACGCCGAACCGCATCGATTCGGCCACGCCGCGTCCCATCGCCTGGGCCGCGTGGAACGGGTCGTTGGTCCCGTCGAGCTTCGAACGCTGACGCAAACCCATCACCCACGGCACGAACCCGCCCTCGGGCAACGGCTCCGACTCGCACAACGACAACTCCAGGTGCGTGTGCGCATTCACCAACCCCGGCAACAGCGTCACGTCGCCCAGGTCCGTCACGATCCCGTCGAGCCCGACGCCGACCTCGACGATCTTCCCGTCCGCGACACGCACCATGCCCCCGTCGATGGGTGCGTCGGTGATGGGCAGAACTGTTCGAGCACGAAGGAGCATGTTGGTGCGCATGAAGCCGAGGGACGAGCGTAGCGAATCCCCGGGTCGAACGCCGCCAGCACCCGGGGATTCGCGGACTCATCCCTCGGCTTCATGTTTCAGACTTCCTCCTCCAGCAGCCGCGCGACGTCCAGCCACGTTTCGAGGCGCTTCTCGGCGAGTTGGCGGGCGAAGTCGAAGTGGAACTCGTCGCCAAGGCGGGCGGTCCAGTAGCCGTAGCGACTGCGGGCGCGGGTCGCGTCGAGCAGGGCGGTGAGCCCGTCGCCGCTGATGGCGAGCCGGCCGACCTGTTGCACGAAGCCGCCGATGCCGAAGTCGTCGAGGTTGACCGCGTCGCTGAGCAGCTTCGCCTCTTCGAGCATCGGTGGCCGGCGGTGCAACTCCTGGAGCAGCCGAACCGTGCGGTCCAGTAGGTCGTCGTCGATGTCGTCGGCGAGGTCGGTCACCAGCAGTTCCGCTGACCGCTCGGCCCGGTCACGCATGGAGGCGACGCCGAACTTGCCCGTCGGCAAATCGCCACGGGCCGAGGGTAGCTGCAACGCCCAGCAGGCCAGTTGGAGTGCGTCGTTGTCGGCATCGCTGACCATGTCGCCGCGGCCGAGCCAATCGGTGAGCCGGGTCCAGAGCCGGTCGGCGTCGTCGGCGAGGCGGCGCTGCGCCACGCCCTGTGCCGGCGTTGGCGGCGGGGCGCACACCTCCGCGTGGAGCCGACGCAGCAGTGGTTTGGACAGGGCCATGGGCGTGACCGATCGATCGACCAACGACCGGGCCTGTCGGCCCCGCCCACGGGTCGATGCGGGTGCATTCACTCCGACCCACGCACCCCCGCTTTGGCCACGCCGGTCGACTCCTCGAACAAACGACACACGGTCGCATCGGCCGACCGCATCCTTGTTCTACGATCATCTCATGACTTCTGCACGGATAATCGCGATTTTAATGATTGGGTGTGGACTGTTGGCCGGCTGCGGCAAAACAACCAGCACCTACCAACGCACCGAGACCCGCACCACGCTCGGCGAGCCGGTGCAACTGACCACCGCCGAGCAGTTCGATGCCGCGGGCGAAGCGTACTTCTGCCCCGACACGCGGCACCTGATTTTCCAGGCCAAACCCCTCGGCGAGGCGCACTACCAGATGTACCTCGCCGAGTTGCAGTTCGAGGGCGAGCAGATCGTCGGCCTCAGCGAGCCGGTCCGTATCACGCCCGAAGGCTCACGCAACACCTGCGGCTACTTCCACCCCACCCAGCCACGCATCCTCTACGCCTCCACGCTCAAACGCCCCGACTCACCCTCGGGCCAGTCCGGCTACCAACGCGAGGGCGGCGACTACGAGTGGGACTTCGACGCGGCCATGGAGATCTACACCGACACGCTCGACGAAGACGGCCTGCCGACTAAAAAGCCGATTGCGTTGACCGACAACGACGCCTACGACGCCGAGGGTGCTTACAGCCCCGACGGCAACAACATCATCTTCACCTCCGACCGCGATGGGGACTTGGAGCTCTACGCCATGCGGGCCGACGGGACCGGCGTCGTGCGCCTGACCGACGCCCCCGGCTACGACGGTGGCCCCTTCGTCAACCCCGACAATTCCAAGGTCATCTGGCGGGCCGACTACGCCGGCAACGACCTGCTGCAGATCATGGTCGGCGACCTGGTCCGTAATGCCGACGGCGACATCACGGGCATGGAGAACATCATCGCCGTCACCGACAACCGCCACGTCAACTGGGGTCCGTTCTGGCACCCGTCGGGTGAGTTCGTCGCCTACGCCACGAGTGAGCAGGGCCATCGCAACTACGAGGTCTACCGCATCAGCCTCGACGGCACCGGCAAGCAGCGCGTCACCGACGCGCCAGGCTTTGACGGTCTGCCCGTGTTCGACCCGACGGGCAAATGGATGCTGTGGACCGCCAAACGCCCGGTCTCCGACACCGACGCCGGCACCAGCCAGCTCTACGTCGCTCCCTTCGACGGGTCGGCCACTCGCGTGCTGCGGTAGCCGACATGCGTCCGTCGGACCGTGGGTGAAATTCTAACCGCTTTGGCCCATGACCTTCGGCCCTTGGTCGACTAGAACATCCACCATGAGCGACACTGCCACGCAAGCTTTCGGCATCATCGGCCTCGAAGTCATGGGCAAGAACATTGCCAAGAACATCGAGCGCAACGGCTTCCCCATCGCCGTCTACAACCGAACCACCAGCAAGTCCGAGGAGTTCCTCAAGGAAAACCCCGGCATCAACGCCAAGATGGGCGCGACTTACGAAGAGTTCGTCGGCCTGCTCCAAAAGCCACGCCGCATCCTCGTGATGGTCAAGGCCGGCAAGCCGGTCGACTACGTCCTCGAGGATCTCAAGAAAGTCCTCGACAAGGACGACATGGTCATCGACGGCGGCAACTCGCTCTACACCGACACCGAACGGCGGGCCAAGGACATGGAGTCGCACGGCTTCGGCTTCTTCGGCTGTGGCGTCTCCGGCGGCGAGGAGGGCGCGCTCTGGGGCCCCTCGCTCATGCCCGGCGGCACCGAGAAGCTCTACGACGAGGTCGACGAGATCCTCAAGAAGATCGCCGCCAAAGCGGAAGAGGACGGCCAGCCCTGCGTGACCTACCTCGGCAACGGCGGGGCGGGCCACTTCGTCAAGATGGTCCACAACGGCATCGAGTACGGCGACATGCAGCTCATCGCCGAGGCGTACGACCTGCTCAAGCGCGTCGGTGGCTTGTCCAACGCCGAGATCGGCGACATCTTCCACGAGTGGAACCAGGGTAAGGACCTTCAGTCGTTCCTCGTTGACATCACCGTTGACATCTTCAAGTACGGAGCGGCCGAGGGCGACAAGGAAGACCTCATCGACCTGATCCGCGACGCCGCCAAGGCTAAAGGTACCGGTGCGTGGACCGTGCAGGCGGCGATGGACCTGGGCATCAGCATCCCGACGATCGCCGAGGCGGTCATGGCCCGCAGCATCTCCGATCGCAAGGAAGAACGCGTGAAAGCCGACGGCGTGCTCGAAGGCCCCAAGCCCGACGGTTCGTGGATTCACCAGAAGCAGCTCATCCAGGACGTTCGGGCCGCGCTCTACTGCAGCAAGATCTGCTCCTACGCCCAGGGCTTCACGCTCCTGCAAGCGGCCGACAAGGAGTTCGACTTTGGTCTGCGGATCAAGGAAGTCGCCGGCATCTGGCGGGCCGGCTGCATCATCCGCGCCGCCTTCCTCAACGACATCACCAGCGTGATGAACAAGGAGCCGGACATCGCCAACCTGCTCATGGCCGAGCAGTTCAGGAACGAGATCGCCGAACGACAAGCCGCCTGGCGGCGCGTCGTTCGCCTTGCCGCCAACCAGGGCGTCCCCGTCCCCGGCTTCAGCGCGAGCCTCGCCTACTACGACAGCTACCGCACCGCCCGCCTCCCGGCTAACCTCATCCAGGCCCAGCGCGACTACTTCGGCGCCCACACCTACGAGCGCCTCGACAAGCCCGTCGGTGAGACGTTCCACACCGAGTGGGGCGAGAAGAGCTGAGCGTCATGCCGGATGCGGTGTGGATAAGACGTTCTGGTAAGCTTGCGCGGATGCGTATCGCGACCTATGCGATTCTCCTTCTCGGTGTCTTTGTTGCCGCCGCAGCTGATCGTCCTCGCGAGCAGGACTTGGTTCGTGTCTCGGTCGTCCGTGTGCCTGACGGCGACACGATCGAGGTGAAACCCGCGACCGGCAGGTCGTTCGAAGTTCGCCTCGACGACATCGACGCGCCCGAGTACGACCAGCCCCATGCCGAGGTCGCGACAGGTCTTTTGCGCAACGCGCTCATGGGTAAGGACGTGTTCCTCGACATTAAGGCGACCGATCGCTACGGCCGCAAGATCGCATGGGTCTTCGACGATCAGGGCCGCGACGTGAATCTGGCGTTGGTGAAGGCCGGTGCGGTTTGGGTGGATCGGCGCTTCCCGACACGCCCGTCGATGATCCCCGCCGAGGACGCCGCCCGCGCTGCAGGGCTTGGGTTGTGGGGTTTGCCCGAACGCGACCGCATCCCGCCGTGGGAGTGGCGCGAACGTCGGTGACGTTTGGGTATTCGAACCGCGTTGCGGAGCAACGCAGCTATGCGCTCGGCGAAAACCTGGACCCGGTGCTCGGCTGCGTTGCTCCGCAACGCGGTTGCTACGCTCGGGGCGTGAAGTTGCTCGCCTTGGAAACCTCCACCCGTCAGGGGTCGATCGCGCTGTGGGACGACGGCGTTGTCGCGGAGCGGGCGTATGCGGCGGGGTTTCGACAGGCGAAGTCGCTGGTGGGGGAGATCGACTTGCTTTGCAGGTCGGCCGGCTGGACGCCGACGGATTTGCAGCGTGTCGCGGTGTCGATCGGGCCGGGAAGTTTTACCGGGGTGCGCGTGGGGCTCGGCGTGGCGAAGATGTTGGCGTTGAGCCTGGGCGTCGAGGTGGTGGCGGTGCCGAGCTTGCTCGCAGCGGCACAGCGTTCGTCGGCGGAGCGGATCGCGGTGGCGCTCGATGCGCGGAAAGGGCGTGTCATTCTCGGTCAGTTCGAGCGGCGCAGCGGTGAGGTGATTGCGACTTCGGAGCCGACGATCGTGCCGGACGCGACGCTTGATGAGTTGCCAGCCGGTACGGAAATCCTACGGGAGGACACGCCGCCGTTGGCGTCGGACGTGGCTTGCCTCGGTGTGAAAATGACGCCGGTCGATGCGGTCCGTTTGGTGCCGGCGTATGTGCGTCGCCCCGAGCCGGAGGAGAAGCGGCTGGGGTTGGTGTGACGTGGGTCATGTCAGGTACAGCGACATGGCGATGAGGCAGCCGATGCCGCCGCAGATGATGCCGGCGATGGCCATGCCCTTGCCGCCGCCTTCGCCGCTCTGGGCGATGCCGACGATGCCGAAGACGATCGCCAGCAGCGGGACGATGATCGTGCAGCCGGCCGGGATGCCGATGATGCCCAGCACGAGCGACGCGACGCAGAACCCGTTGTTCGCGCCGGCCGCTTCGAGCGTCGTGCCCTCCATCGTGAAGGGCATCCCGCAACTCTTGCAGTTGTTCATCTGGATCGAGTTGTTCGCGCCGCACCGCGGACACTTGATCACTTGCGACCCGTCACCTTGCCGCAGAATCTTGGGCGCGCGCTCCCCCGCGGCGGCGTAGGCGTGGACCGGGTGCGGCGGGGGCTTGACGACCTTGCCCGTCATCGGGTCGATGAGTCGGCCGTAGCGGTCGAGGATCGGAATGATGATCGTGTTGCCGCAGGTGGGGCAGTGGCCTTCGGAGCCGGCCATGCCTTCGTTGGCCTCGAGGCGGGACGAGCAGTATTGGCAGTTGAAGCCGTAGCGCCGACCGGTCCCCTTGTGGGCGCGGACGGTGTCGGCCGAGAGGCGTTGCGACGCGGCAGGCTTGGGCGGTGTGGGGGCGGCGCGAGGGTCGGGCCGGTTGCTCGGAACCGGCGGCGCGTCGGTGCCCAGCGAGGTGTCGAACGTCTCCTGGGTGGGCTTTGCCGACACCGGCGCGAGATCCTCGGCCCCCGGCACGGTCTGGATCGACTGGCAGGTCGGACATTTCACCTTCCGTCCGGCGTAGCGATCCTCGGCCGAGAGTTGTGCGCCACAGACATTGCACGAAAAGACCGGCATCGACCTCCGATAGTACGAAATCGCCGCGAGGTTGCGACGGGATTGGTTGCCGAGTTTCCGGGGCGGTCCTAACCTGCGTTTCGGTTCGCCGACGTAGCTCAGTTGGTAGAGCGCGGCTTTCGTAAAGCCGTTGTCGTGGGTTCGAGTCCCACCGTCGGCTTTTCTCGACACCGCTTATCAGACGACCATCTCCGGCAGATTCCTGCTGGCCGGATGCGGCGGGCGATTTTATGTTTCATCCATGGAACGGATGCAACTTGAAGGGCGGTCGGTCGAGCCGGCGGTGAGGCGGTGCGATCCCCGACGCGGTGGGATGTCGCTGATCTATGCGACGTTGGCGTTGTTCGTGCTCATGGGCATGGCGGTGCTGGCGATCGACGTCGGCAGCGTGCAGCTGGAGCGTTCGAAGATGCAATCGGCGGTCGATGCTGCAACGCTCTACGGCGTGACCGGGCTGGACATCAACAGCGCCGAGGTTCGCAAACGTGTTCGAGATTCGTTGGCCGACAACCCGATGTTCCGTGACGCCGACGGCAATGGCGTGGCGTTGAAAGTGTCGAACGCGAACATCGAGTTCGGCATTTGGGACGCCCACACCCGTTCGTTCACGCCGACCGGTAACCCGGCCAATGCGACGGCCCTGCGGGTGACGGCCGACGTCAACGCCGATGGCAACACCGGGATGAAGTCCTACTTTGCCCGCTTCTTCGGCGAAACCAAGTTCGAAGCCACGCTCAGCGCCACCGCGACTCGCGGCAAGGCCGTCCCGCTCGAGGTACACGCCGTCGCCAGTCCCTACATGGCTGGCATGCCCAAGGGCACGAAGATTCCGTTCACCTTCTACGAGGGGAAAAAGGGGCGGAAGTGGGACATGGAAGATTACGACTTCGACGGTGACGGCGAGGACGATCTCTACGACCAGAACGAAGACCCGGCCAAGTGGGAGAAGGCCATCAAGGCCAAAAAGGACGCCAGCGGCAATTTGAAGAAGAAGCAGTACCTGACGCCGTCGCATTCGACGATCGAGCGTTGTGCCGCGTATCGCGTCGACATCCCGGTCAAGCCGGGCCAAGTGCTCTACTTCCGCGATGTCAACGGCGTGACCGGCGACTACAACTCCGGCGGGCAAAAGTACGGCCTCGATGGCAACGAAGGACGGCCCAACATCATCCAGTCCGACGTCAACGGCTACGCCGGCATGAGAGGGCCGCTCAACGCGCTCACCGGTGTGTTCCTCACCGACGATCAGCCCGACAAGACCGGCTACGTTCCCGGCCTCGACTTCTCCAGCCGGTCGGCCCGCAACTACGACGAGCTACGCCCGGAAAACAAGCAGATCTTCCACATCGGCGACGGGCTCAACAACGACGCCGACCGGCTCCAGCGGATCGTCGTGCCCGACGGCGCGACCCGCCTCTACCTCGGCATGCAGGACGAGTACGGCTTCTGGTGGGACAACTTCGGCTCGATCAAGACCAACGTCTTCGTCGGCAAGCCGGTGTTGGTCGACTGACCCGGTCGACGGATACGAGAGGCGCGAGGCCATCTGTTTCCATATGCGAACGACCCCCGGCGCGAGTGCGTCCGGGGGCGTTCGTCTTGGGGGTGGGGTCCGTTTGGCGCTAGCGGCGTCGGCGGAGCAGCAGACCAGCGACGGCAAGCCCGGTCAGGCTGGCCGGCTCGGGGACGAACGTGAACGTCGCCGTGATCGTGCCCTGGTGGCGGACGTCGAACGGGTCGACGAACGCGCCGAAGAACGGGTCCTGGAACGGAAAGAACGGCCCTTGCGGCGGATTGTTCGGATCGATGTCGGGGAAGCCGGGGTCGGTCTCGAAGCCGCCGAAGATTTCCGTGAAGCCGCCGAGCACGGTCGTGAGCGGGACGACGCCAGTGAACGCGTTGAGCACGTCAGGGTCGTTGGCGTCGAACTCTGCGACGAACTGGAACTCGCCGGAGTCAAAGTTGCCCTGGAAGAAGTCGGGGCCGCTGCCGTTGAACCCGTCGGTGGGTCCGAGGCCGGGGCTGAAGATGTCGCCGGCCGCGCCAGGGCCGATGAACGGCGGGAAACTGCCGCCGCCTTCTTCATCGGGATCACCGCCGCCGCCATCGGCGAGACCGAACTGGTGGATCGACAGGTAGAGCACGTCGGCGGAGAAGTTGCCTTCGGCGATCGCGACCGGCGAGTTCTGCTCGATGTTGACGCCGAACGTGATCCGCTGGTCGTAGGTGAGCGTGATCCCCGTGAGCGGGCGGGTGCCGCCCATGTCGTCGTGAAGTTCGAAGACCGGCAGGGCCCCATCCACCGCGAAGTAGTCGAACGGCACGACCTGCGTGGTCGTGCCCGCGGATGCGAGCAGCGGCATACCCAATAGCGGCAGGCCGAGTGCGGCGGAGAAGAGTGTTTGTGATTTTGTCATGTTTCTTCCTTCGTTTGGATCGCCCGTGGTGGCCGGATTCCGGCTGATGGGCGTCACCAGCAACACGATAACGAAAGTTCGCGGCGACGCCAGATGTTTCCAGAAAATCTCCAAAGATTTTTGGCGCGGGCGTTCAAATCGCCCGTCGGCTGTTATGCTTCCCGCATCACCGCCGCCTCTAAGCCAACCCGCCGCGTTACCGCCCAGGCCACGCCCACGTTCATCGACGCCGCGGCGCAAGCGATTCGCGAGGCGCAGGATGCGATGACCGGCCTGATCGGTGACGCGGGCCTCGGTGGGGCCCGGGCCGTCGACCTGGCCCGAACGCTCGATCTCGACAAGACGCTCGCCTGGAAGCTCGCCCGCTTCACGGTCAACGAAGATCCGTGCGACGCGTTCAAGCACCTGCCCGGTCGGGGCGGTGTGGAGATCGTCGTCGAGGCGGCGAAGGGCGTGGGTGTGGCGGCCGATCAACTGGCACGGGTTCGTGCCGCCGACCAGAGTCTGCGTGGTTTCGTCCGCAAACACGCCGGCGACCGACGGACGTTCGAGGCGATGCTGGCCGGCGTTCGTCCCGATCCGGTGACCGAACTCGAGGAGCGCCGCTCGTACTACAAGGCTGGCTCGGCGATCTGGGGCGTTCGTGCCCAGACGCAGTTTCTCACCCTCGCGCTATTCCCCTCCGATGATCAGCCGGACCAACTCGACTGCGTGCAGGTCTCGGGCTACGTCCAGCTCGAACGACTTCGTCCTCAGGTGCCTTGGCTTATCCGTCGGCTTCGCACGCAGCAGGACGATGGCACGCCGTACGAGCCGTTCAAGCGTGAAGCCCTCGATCCGCGCGGCGCGTCGGAGCGGACGGATGACGAGCGACCGCTGAGTTTGATGACCGACTATTGCAGCCGCCCGCTGCCGGAGATTCGCCAGTGGGTTGGCGATAAAGGCTGGCTCTACGACGAGCTTGCTCCCGGCGATGTCGGCCGGGCCGGCGCGGTGACCGTCATTGCCGGCGAGCGCTACCGCAATGCGCTGCCGCGTTATCGCAGCACCGACAATGTCGAAGGCCGATACGTGCTGACCGTGCGGACGCCTCTCGAACACGTGCAGTTCGATCTGCTGCTGCACCCGGACTTGACGCACTTCCGCTGGCCGACGTTTGCTTTGTTCGGCAATCTCGAGGAACGAGGTGCCAGCGACCCGGCATCAAAGCGCGAACTCGAACCCGTTCGTCCGGCTGATGCGGTGCAACTGAACCGCGAGCGGTCCGCGTCGTTCGGTTTCGACTACGGACAACTGTTGAGCGACGCGTTCACCCGTGCCGGTTGTGGTGACGTGGCCGGCTTTCGACATTTTCGCGGGGCCGTCGACTATCCGCCCGCACCTTGCGAACTGCAGCTGACTTGCGAGTTGGCCGGTACCTGAATCAAACGAACCCCAAGATTGCAGCCTTGGGGCCGTTTGACCAATGAGGAGGTGATTCCCCGGCGAGGGTGTTGCCGTCGCCAAGGTTTTGGGGGGCGAAGCCGTTCGTTACGCGATCAAGCGCAACGAACGTGTGGGGAACGTTTGGCTTATCGCTGGACCATGACGGCCCTGCGGCTCAGGCCGGTGTCGAGGTAACCGGGGAATTCCTCGAACTCACCGGCTGCTTTCTGGGATTCAGCGTGGCCATCGACGTAGAGGATGTTGGCTGACACGCCGGTGAACCCGGTGTTGTCGCCGCCGTGACGGAAACGCAGTTGGCCGATGTCGTTGAATGTCGCTCCATCGGTGTTGTCGCCACCCGCCGAGAGGTTGCGGTCGTAGAAGTCGGGATCGCCCTCGGCACCCAAGATCATGTGCGGATCAGAGTAGAGCCCGTTGAAACCGCCGCCGAACGGTGCGGTGTGGTCCAAGCGATACAGCGTTGCTGTTGCGGCGAAAATCTGGTTGTCATCGCCACCGGAGTTGGTTGTCTGGATGGCTGCGTCGGCTACGAGGAGTGTTCCAGCGGAATTGCCGACCTTGGTGATCTTGTACCCACCGACGACCGGGGCGGCTGGGATGTTGTCACCGAGGTTGGGCATTAGTCGCGGATGAGCGCCATACTGAGTGTTGGCCCCTTCTTCCAGGTCATCACCCGACTCCGCTGGCTGCGGGGCGGACGGACAAGTGAAGACGGCACGGCCACCCTCGCCACGTGTGTCGTTGTCGAGATCCTGATAGCTGGCTCCTTCGGCACCGATGTATGGCGCGATCAGGATTGTCCAGTCCGCACCATAGTCGTCGGGCTCTGATTCGCCGTTGACGAAGAAACCGAACGGCAGGGAGGTGTCATTTTCGACCGTATAGAGGTAGGTCGCCAAGCCTTGCTGGCGAACATTACTCAAGCACTGCACCGTAATGGCCGAGGCGCGAGCGCGTTGGAGGGAGGGAAGAAGAATGGAAATTAGCAGCGCGATGATGCCAATAACCACCAATAGCTCGACGAGCGTGAAAGCCCGTCGCGATGAAGCGCGAATCATGGAAATCTCCTCACTAGAGAATGTCGGCCGGGCACAATGCCCGGGCCAAGCGTTCACGACACGGTCAAGCGGCGTGAACGTCGGGACTACTACGAGGCAGGCGGGCCGGTGGTTTCTCCTACTTCAAAAGTTGTTTGCACGGTTACGCAATGGCGTCGCGGTTCAGGTTTGTCCTTTCCTTTGGTGCGAGCAACCGACCGATCGGCGATCAACTCCCGCATGATCTCAACGGCTTTCTCCCCGAGCTGCACCACGTCCTGGCACACCGCCGTCATCATCGGGTAGGAGAGTTTGCGTAGGTTGCCGTCGTCGAAGCCGATCAACGAGAAGTCGGTGGGGACGTTCAATCCTGCCTCCTGGAGGCCGCGGAGCATGCCGAGCGCTGCCATCGGGTCCGCCACATACGCCGCCGTCGGTCGCGAACTCTTGGGCAGCGACGCCATCCGCTTGGCCACCTGCACGCCGGCTTCCAGCGTTGCCCAGACACGAATGACACGATCCTCATCAACCACAATCCCGGCCTGCTCGTGGGCGTCACGCCAGCCATTCATGCGGTCAAGGTGGTCCGTGTCGTCGTGGGCATTGCTCACCACCGCGATCCGTTCGTGGCCGAGTTCGATCAGATAACGGACCGCTTCGGTGCTGGAGCCACGGCTCTCGGCGTCGACGAAGCTGACTTTCGAGGACGGATCATCGAACCGTTCACCGACCACCACCGCCGGAAAGCCCGTCGCCGCGAGTTCTTCACAGAGCGGAATGTACTCGTCGGTCGTGCGGATGATCGCCCCTTTGATCCCTTTACGCAGGAACAGTTCGGCAGGCGATTCTCCGGGGCGGAGCGAGCGTTGCATGCTCAAAACCAACAGGTCGTGGCCGAAACGATCCACACCGGCAGTCTGGTCGACCGCCCAGCCGATCCCTTGAAGAAGGCCGTGGTCATACGGCGACTCGACCGAGACCGGCCCGGCATATGCCAAAGCCAGCCCTTCGGCCACGGACCGTTTGCCGACCTTGCGGACATATCCGACCCGGTTGGCGGCTTCGAGGACGCGGCGCCGGGCGTCTTCGTTGACGTTCGGATTGGCGTTAAGTACACGCGAAACCGTCGCGATCGAGACACCGGCGTCCTGGGCGATCTGTCTGAAACTGGCCATGGACGTCCTCCTACGTCGACGTGCCGAACACAACAGGCTCGCGGGCCTGTGAAACAGTTACCGAAAGATACGGCAAGTCTGTTTCCCGTCAAGAGGGAAAAACGCGCGATGCCAGCCGGTTTTCGTGAAAGGGCACGGAAAAGCTGGCGACTGTTACCGCACCACGGCCAATGAACCCATCGTTCCGACACCCCAGAGGCGAGATCTGATGGCTCACTTTTCCTCGAATCTGCTCTGTAGTTTGGATTACTAAGCCACCGTGACAGCAGCACTTCCATTCTCTCTACCCCGCCCCGTCGGCGCTCTCGCAGCCCGGCGGGGCACCTGTGCAGGCCAATCTCGCACCGGCCGGACCACTATGCTCGATGAATCGATGGGGCCCGATGCACGACTGAGCAACGAACAATCCGCGCTCGTCGCGTCGTGGTTCGAGAAACACGGAGCGACACTCAAAACGTTCGCACGTCGACGGCTCGGTTCCGAGGAGGCAGCCGAGGATGTCGTTCAGGACGCGTTGCTCTCCGCCGCGGTCGCGGTCAGCAAAGGTGAGAAGGCCGAGGTCGAGCGGGCGTTTCTGCTGACGCTCCTGCGGCGGCGCATCGTGGATCTGCTCCGCAAGACCGTGCGGACCCGCCGGGTGGCCGACGAGTACTCGCAGATCATCGCCGACCAGGCGACGACGATCCGTGACGAGGTGTACGCCGTCGCGGCCAAGCGGTGGAACGTCCCGCCCGCCGCCGCACTGGAGCGGGCCGAGTTCTGGGAGAAGTTCAATCAATGCCTCGACAAGATGCCCACGCTCATGCGGCAAGCGATGGTTCTGCGCGAGATCGACCGCCTGCCGACGCCGGAGGTGTGCGAGACGCTCGGTATCTCCAAAGCCAATCTCTGGACGCTGGTGCATCGCGCCCGGCTGCGGCTGCGGGCGGACCTTGGTCCTTTGATGCGGAGTGGCAGGAAATGATTTCGTTTGACGCTGAAAGTTTTGCTAGGCTCTTACGACCTTTTGGGTAGAGAAAGATCCCCTCCCTTGCGACGATCCATTCGACATCTTCTGTTGGTCCTGACCCTCCGCTGCGAGGACGCCGATGAGATTCGGCTTCGCCAGCACTACGGCGAGTCCGATCGCGTCGAAGCGCTCGCCGAGCGGCTACACCGCATGATTTGCGGCACCTGCCGGCGGTCCAAGCCGCAAACCGAAGTCCTGGATGAAGCCATGGATCAGTTTGCCCAAATCGAAGCGTCGGACCGTTGATCCCTGTGAAACTCTGCGGAGGAATGCCGCCGCGCATCGCACACCAATGACGCGCCAAGCGGCGTTGCCCCGCAATGCGGTCCGATGTCGATCACATCATCCCGTCGTAATCGCTCACCGTCGCGCCGTCCTTGCACGCTTCGATGATCTTCCGGCCCATCGCGTCGAGGTCGTCGTGGACGAACTTGTCGATCTGCTGGTGGAAGAAGTCGGTGAGCATCTTCGCGCCGATGTCGTAGGCTTCTTCGCCGACTTCGGGCTGGGTTTCGACCTGCATGAACCACCTGCCGATGGTCTGGCCTTCGACCTGCAGTGTCTTGAGCGAGCGGCCCAGAAGGGGGCAGCGGCTGTCGACGAGTTTACCCGGGTCGAACGGAGTGGCGCCCCGACGGGCGAGGTACTCGCGGGTGACCCATTGCGGCGCGAAGCCGGTCTTCCAGCAACCGATGTGCTGGTTGGGCGTGAGGATGAACATCGTGTCCTGCGTGTCGTTGATCTGGTTGAGCAGGATGTTGGCCTGGTCGACGCGTCGGCCGGTGGCGAAGGGCCAGTAGGAGCCCACGCCCTCGCTGGTCATGCCGCCCTCGTCGACGATCGACGGGTTGCCGTGGCCGCGGGGCGCGACGAGCCGCCAGAGCCAGGCCAGCGCCGGCGGCAGGACATGGAACAGGCCCATGATCCCGTACGTCGGCAACTTCCGCGTGCATGGCGGACAACGCACCCCGAAGCTGCGGATGTCCACCGTCACCGGTTCGTTGACGATGTCGGGGTAGTGCTTGCGGGGGAATACCACGCGCGGGTTGGGGCAGGGCACGCCCGGCTCGTCCTGGATGTGCTCCCAGATCAACGCCGTCGAGCCCGGCATCGCATCGATGTTCAAGAAGAGCATCGGTGCCTTGGTGTTGATCGTCATGCCCTCGAGGTTCGGGTCGGTGCCGTAGTGGTCGATGTGGTTGACCCGCAGGAACCAGGCGGCCTCGGCGTCGGTGAGGGTGAGCTTCTTGAGCTTGGCGTCCTTGTCCTGAAGGTCGGGGTGACAAAGGGCCATGTCGTCGGTGACCGGTCCGAGGTCACAACCCCGCGGCAGAGTGAGGTAGCGTTCGTCGCCGGTGACGGTGTTGGTGCCCAGGTGCAGCCGGCCGTCGGGCTCGCGGTGCATGCGCTCGATCATCTCGCTCTTGCCGCCGCCGGACGCACCTTCGTGCATGATCGTGACGGTGTTGTCATAGGGCGTGGTGACCTGCACGGTCGAGCAGTGGGCGGTGGTCCACTCCTGCTTCTCACCGAGGGTGAGGAGCATGCCGTAGACGCCCTTCTTCGCGGACGGGCCGGGGTAGAGATTGTAGCTGAAGAGCTCGTGGAGCCCTTCGCGTCGGTTGTGGACCACGACCTGTTTGCCCTCGAAGTGCGTGTGCCGGAACGGCGGGGCGATGTAGATGATCGCGGTGTGGTGGTACGTGTCGGCGCGGCGCTTCATTTCCTCGATGGGCACGATGCCTTGGAGCAGCGAGAGGCCCAGCGCGAAGAAGCCGGCGTTGGCCGGACAGATCGCCAGGGCGGGCATCGTCTCGCCGAGCTGCCCGACGTCGAAGAAGAAGCAGGCCAGGTCCTGGCTCTTGAGCCAGGCGAACGTTTCCTGCCGCAGATCTTCAAACGACTTACCGAAGCGGCCCTCGTACGTCGGCTTGTCGGTCGCGCGTTCGTCGGCGATGACCATGCACTGGGCATCGCGACGCCGCATGTACGGCTCGAGGTAGTTGGCCGAGATGCCGTTGCGGACGCGACAGACCTTCAGCTCGGGGGTGAACTTGCCATTCACGTCGTAACCGACGGTGAAGTAGCCTGCCGGGTCGACCTGGTCGTCGGGGACCGCGAGCTGGACTAGTTCCTCGGGGCTACTGGCGAAGGTCACCGATTTGGCCTCGTTGAGGACGGCTTCGGCGGACTGCGAGAGAGAAAGACCGGGGATCTGTGGGACGGACATGGTTCTGTCTGTGAGGGGTTGGGGGTGCGACTGGTCGCCGCCAAGGTAGGAAACCGATACGCGACTTGCCATAGGCCGGCGACCGGTTTCGTCCTTTGCTAACACAGCGTTCGGACGGCTGGGTTGCCGCTGCTTCCGTTGGTGGCGACGTTTGATTTTTCGACCTGATGGCGCGATAAAGCCACCTTGGGGTCGTATTTGTCGCACCCTCGTGTGACGGGTTGTCGCACGGGCTGGGCGACGCAGGTTCAGGACGCGGGCCGGGCTGAGGTTCGTTGGTTGACGCCGGCGGCTGCTTGCTTGGGCCGATCTCGGTGCAACGATGGCCCCATGCCCACCGCGAAGCTGCCGGACGGATCCGAGAAACAACTGCCCGAGGGGGCGACCGTCATGACCCTTGCCGAAACCATCGGCCCAGGCCTGGCGCGCGCCGCACTCGCCGCCGAGGTCGACGGCAAGCAGGTCGACCTCTCGTTTCCGCTTACCGGCACGCACGAGGTTCGGCTCTTCACCTCCCGCGACCCCGAGGGCCTGTTCGTCATGCGCCACTCAACCGCCCACGTCCTGGCCCAGGCCCTACGGCGCATCTACGGCAACGACGTCCAGTACACCATCGGCCCGGTCATCGACAACGGCTTCTATTACGATGTCGAACTCCCCGAAGCCATTTCCGCCGATGACTTGTCGAAGGTCGAGAAGGAGATGAAGAAGATCGTCAAGGAGAAGCTGGCGTTCACCCGCGAGGACGTCACGCCCGACGCCGCCAATACCGCTTTGGCCGCGGAGAATCAGCGGTTCAAGAAAGAGTTGATCGACGAACTCGCGGCCCAGGGCGAGGCGACGGTGTCGCTGTACCGTCAGGGCGAGTTCACCGATCTGTGCCGTGGCCCACATTTACCCGACACCGGCCGGATCGGCGCCTTCAAACTCATGAGCATCGCCGGCGCGTACTGGCGAGGCGATGCCAACCGCGAGCAACTCACCCGCATCTACGGAACCGCGTTCTTCGACAAGAAGGAACTGGCCGAGCACTTGGAAAAACTCGCTGAGGCGAAGAAGCGCGACCACCGCGTCCTCGGCCCCCAGCTAGGGCTATACACCATCGACGAGCAGTCCGGCCAAGGCTTGGTGCTCTGGAAGCCCAATGGCGCGGTCGTTCGCCAGGAGTTACAGAACTTCATCAGCGAACACCTCACCCGCCAGGGCTACCAGCAGGTCGTCACTCCGCACATCGGTAAGCTCGACCTCTACCGTACTTCCGGCCATTACCCGTACTACGCCGACAGCCAGTTCCCGCCGCTGATCGACTACGACACGATCAAGCGGCTCGGGGCCGAGGGCAAATCGTGTGCGGACCTGGCCGGGATGCTGGAGAAGGGCGAGATCGACGGTTACCTGCTCAAGCCGATGAACTGCCCGCATCACGTGCGCATCTACGCCTCGGACGCCCATAGCTATCGCGACCTGCCGGTCCGCATCGCCGAGTTCGGTACCGTTTACCGCTGGGAGCAGTCCGGCGAGCTCGGCGGCATGACCCGCGTGCGTGGCTTCACCCAGGACGATGCCCACATTTTCTGCACCGAAGATCAGGTCGCCGCGGAGATACAGGGCTGTCTCGAACTGGTGAAGGTTGTGCTCGGCACGTTGGGTATGACCGAGTGCCGTGTGCGGGTGGGTTTGCGCGACCCCGACTCGAGCAAGTACGTCGGTGACCCTGCGCAATGGGATCGGGCGGAGAAGGCTTGCATCGACGCGGCCGAAACCCTCGGCGTCGACTACGCCTCCGAGCCCGGAGAGGCCGCGTTCTACGGGCCGAAGATCGACTTCGTCATCAAGGATGCCTTGGGCCGCGAGTGGCAGCTTGGAACCGTGCAGGTCGATTACCAACTCCCCGAACGCTTCGGCCTGACTTACGTCGGTGCCGACAACGCCACCCACAGACCCGTCATGCTCCACCGCGCCCCCTTCGGCTCGATGGAGCGGTTCGTCGGCGTGCTCATCGAACACTTCGCCGGCGCGTTCCCCACCTGGCTCGCCCCGACCCAAGCGATGGTCCTGCCCATCAGCGAAAAGTTCAACGACTACGCCGACGAAGTCACGGCCAAGCTCAAGGACGCCGGCCTGCGCGCCAGCGCCAACAAGGGCAACGAAAAGATCGGCGCCAAGATCCGCACCGCCACCATGGCGAAGGTCCCGTACATGCTCATCGTCGGCGAGAAAGAACAGGCCGACGGAACGGTCAGCCTGAGACACCGCACCGCCGGCGACGCCGGGAGCCTGACGCCCGCCGAAGCAGTCGAGCGTTTGCGTGCGGAAGTAGCCGAGCGTGTGTTGCAGCCGGCGCAATAGCCCGTTGGGCGGCGACCGACGGGAGCTTTCCTCCGAACGCCCAAAGCTCTCTCCGGTCGCAGCTCAACGGGTCGCCGCGCGTAGCCTCAGTAGAGAGCGTGTCTCTTCCGCTCCGCCTCGCGTCGCTGTCGCCAGTCGACTGTCGGGGCGGCACGCCGGGTCGGGCGTTGCAGTTCTTCCGGTCCTCGTCCCCATTGAGTGTTGGGCACGATCTCGAAGGTGACCGTGTCATCGTCTTGCAACGACATTCGTATCAACACGCCTCCGTCAGGCTCTTCAACCCTCGTGACTTCGCCCTCACCATTCATGCGAAGCCCCGCATGCACATCCAATGGCAGCAGGAGTGATGTCGGATCCTCATGATCAACGCTTGCCAGTCGAAATCGTGCGGGAATGTAAATGCCGCTATACATTCGACCAATTGACCACCACTCTTGCCGCTCACTGCCGGAAAGACTCGGCTCAGGCAAAGCCAGCACCCGCAACTGCGTAAGTGGGTTGTAACCATTGACCGACCGTCCGCCGACAATCATCAGGCGCCTCTGGCCGTCCGGGCGTTGGAGTGTCCCTAAAAAGATGATGTCGTTTGCAAACTGGGTTTTGTTTCGCGTGATGGGACGCACCCACTCGAGGCGCCCATCGAGTTCCGAGAGCCGCTGCAACGCATCGGGCATCGGCGACGCTGCGTGCTCATCCTCCGGCATCTCGAACGCCATGCATGCCCGCATCGCTCGCTGCCACGCGAACCACTGGCCCACTGGTTCGTGATAGCGCCACACCGCCCAGCCGACAACGCCGACGAGCGTGAGCAACACCAGCGTGCGTCGATGTCGAGCAACCCAACTCAACACCCGACGTGGACGGTGTGGGTGGTACGAGAGGACATCGATCGACACCGCCGCATCGTACTCAAATCATGCACCAACCTGGCCTCGCAGACTCAGAAGCCCTGCGACAAGTCACCTCCGAGCCAACAGCCGGCGGCAGACCTGCCGCCTGTCATGCTTGCGACAACGGCTTCGACTCCCGACAATCACGCCATGGCAACGGCGAAGCAGCAGGGCGAGTTCGCGTGTGGGGCGTGTGGGAAGCGTTGGCCGTGGGCTGCGGAGCGGGCGGGGAAGAAGGCCAAGTGTACCTGTTCGCATGTCATGCGCATCCCCGCCGAGCCGGAGGCGTTTGCCGACGAGGACGGTGATGATCTGTACGGCTTCGCCGAGGACGAGTTCCAACCGGAGGCCACCCCTGCGGCAGCGTCGGTGTGCCCGTCTTGCGGCGCGGGTCTTGCGGCGGGTGCGGTGTTGTGCGTGACGTGTGGCTACGACCTGCGCGTCGGGCGCAAGGTCGGTCCGACCGCCGACGCCCCGATGGCCGCGCCGACCGACGACCTGCAACGCAAGCTTGGCGTCGCGCCCACCCGGGCCAAGCTCGGCGAGGACGAGGACCCCTTCGCCAAGCCCGAGCCCGTTTGGCGAATGACGTATCTGCCGATCGCGATGATCGCGTTGGGCGTGGTCTGCACGTTCGTGCGTCACATGTGGTTGCCGGACGACAAAGGGTTCGAGGTCGGGGCCCACTGCATCGTTCCCGGCTTCACCGACATCCTTACGAACCTTGCGACGACGGTGGCCGCGTGCTTCGGCATCGCGGCCCTGGCCGGTTTCGACTTTCCCAACGCCATTCCCACGACGATCCTGAAACTCTGCGGCGTGGCGCTTCTGCCCTCGGCATTGGCGGGGATCGCCGGCGCTCCGCTGGACGAACTCAACGGCGCAATGGTGTCGACGCTCGGCGGGGCGGTGTTGACCTTCGGGGCGTTCCTCGCGGTGTTCAGAATGCCGATGGCCGACGCCGCGATGTGCGTCCTCGGCATCGTCATACTCCACGGAGCCCGTCAATGGCTGCTTTACCGGATCGAGGCCTCGCAGAGCGAAGCGTGGATTTAAGAGACGAACAGCCCACCGTGGCCCAAGTCGAGACGGACTTGTTCTGTAACGAGTGTGGGTTCAACCTCCACGCCCAGCGCGTGTGGCGTGACGAACGGCTCGACCTGTTGCTTTGCCGCTGCCCCGAGTGCGGGCGACATCACCCGGCTGGGCAGGTTGTGAGTGCGACGCGGCCGTGGTTGCGGCGGTTCGGTATCCTGCTGCTCTCGGTCTGGGTGCTTGGGGTGATCGGTTTCGTCCTCGCTTGCGGGGCGGCTCAGTTCGGCATGCTCGTCGCGCACCACGAGGGCTTTTGCAGCTACGGCCAGATGACCCGCGACGGCCGGCTCGTCACCCGGGAGTGGCGCGTCGACGCCACCGGCAACGGCATGAACGTTACGCTCATCGACGGCGTCGAGATCGACGTGGCCAACCAGATGATGCCGCCCACGACTTACACGATGATCCCGCCGGGCTTGCCGGGCCATCGCGACCGGATCGGAAACGATGCGCCGATGTTTCTTACGTTCATGATCACCATTTTCGTGCTCGGCTCGGTCGTGCCCGGTTCGGTGCTGACGATCGCACTGGGGCATCGGCGTCGGGTGTGGCCGTGGGCAGTGGGGGCGGTCGTGACGCTCATATCGGTGGGCTTGTTCATGGGCATCGTTTGGAGCGTCGAGAACATGCGCCTCACCGCGCCGTGGATGACACGCTGGGCGATGGCTTACATGGCGATCGCATGGGCGGCGCTCGCGGTCACGGTCTGGCTCGCCCGCCCGATCGCTCGGGCCGTGCTGACCTTGTTCCTCCCGCTGCAGGCCCGCCGCACGTTCAGTTTCCTTTGGTCGGCCGACGGTAAGGCGTTGCCGTGATGCTTGCTGCCATTGATCCCTGGTTCGTCCGGCTCAATCTCGCCGAAGCCGGGCTGTGGTTCGCGGTGGCGCTGATTGTCGTTTGGCGTTGGCGGCTGTGGGGTGTCGCGGCGGTACTGATTGCCTTTGGCGTGAGTGACATTGTCGAAACGCGGACCGGTGCGTGGTATCGGCCGTGGTGGCTGCTGGCGTGGAAGACGCTGTGCGTCGTGTCAGTCATCGCGTTGGTCTGGCGGCTACGATCGGGCGATGGCCAGTAGCGCCGATGACGGCCCGTTGGAGGTGGAAGCGTCGGGGAAGCCCGTGGCGGCATCGACCGACGATCGCCCGCACATGCCCGAGCCACCGCCGGTTCGTTTGCTTGCCGTGGACGATGTTCATCGCCCGACCGTGGCCGGCCAGGAGCGTGAACTCGACGCGTTCTACACCGGTTTCCTTCCATTACTGCGCGAGTCGGCCCCGTTTCCGACCTATCGTGCGGAGAAGCACGCATTGGTGTTCGACGTGCTCGAGCCGCCGATCGAGCGGGAGAGTTACCAGCCGGTGGCCTTGGAGGTGTTCGACCTGCCCGCGACCGAGGAGCGGTTGATCGACGCCGAGATCGAGTACGAGAAAGTCCAACACCTCACGCCCGGTAACGACGGCCTGCTGCTCAAGGACCCCGCCGGCGGCTGGGTGATGATCACCGAGTATCGTGAAGTCGGCTGACCCAGTTTCAAGCACGCCAACAGATGTACGCCAACAAACCCATCATCGGCATCGCCGGCGGGATCGCGTCGGGCAAGACCCACGTCTCCCGGCTCTTTGGCGCGTTCGGCTGCATGGTCATTTCCTCCGACGCGCTGGTCCGCACCGCCTACACCCACCCGGCGGTTAAGCGGGCGATCATGGACATGTTCGGGGAGGATGCATTCAACCCCGGCGGCGAGGTTGACCGGGCCGCGATCGGGAAGGCGGTTTTCGGCGATGTCGAAAAACGTCGTCAGCTCGAGCAGTTGCTCCACCCGATCGTGAATCAGGTCCGCCTGCAACGCATGCAGGCCGGCGGGGACGATCCGAACGTCCGGGCGTTCGTCTGGGACTCGCCGTTGCTCTTTGAGACAGGTTTGGACAAGCTTTGTACGGCGGTGGTGTTCGTGGACGCGCCGGGTTCGGTGCGTGCGAGCCGGGCCGTCGAGCGAGGGTGGGACGAAAAAGAACTGTTTCGGCGGGAAAATGTACAATGGCCGCTGGACAAAAAGCGTGAGAAAGCGGACTATGTCATCAGCAACGCGGGGGCAGATGTCAACGCCGTCGCGGTCCTTCCCGAAACACAAACCAGTGTCGATGCCGGCACGACTGACGCGAACCGCACGGGCGGCACGCCGAACGTTGACGCCCCCGAATCGACATTTTCCTCCAACCCGGTCATTGGTTCGTCGGCCGAGTTGAAGCTGAAACATCCCGACAATGCCGACGTGCATGGTGCGTCGGGCCAAGTCAGTCGGGACGCAACCACGCTGGTCGACGTTCAGGTCCGAAACGTGCTGGACCTGATTCTCGGCGGTGGCGGTTGTGAGAAATCCGCCGCCAACGGTGGCTGCGGAAATGGTTGTCGGTGTGTCGCCCCTTTGGCAACCGACGCCTGATCCGTTCGTCACCCGCGAACCAGCCTGCCGGGATTCCATCCGGCATGCGCCCCGAAGCCGACCACCCCACGGATCGACCACGCGCCCACGTCCGCGCGCCCGAGCCGGTCGAGCTTCCCCCGCCCCCGGATGTGTTCCCCTTCGGAGATGTGCCATCATGGCCAAGAGCGAAACGACCCCACGCACCCGGCGCAAGACGACCAAGAAGGCGACCAAAACCGCCACGAAGGATGTCGAAACCAAAGACACCGAGGCCAGTGGCGTTGAGGAGGCTGCCGAGCCGAAGACCAAGGCCAAGCGCACCACAAAGAAGACCGTCCGCAAGCGTGCGGCGGCGAAGCCCGAGCCGGTTGCCGACGCGATGGACGACGCCCGCTCCGAAATGGACGATGTCCGCGCGGAGATCGAGGCGGCCACGGAGGTCAAAGCCGCGAAAGACGACGACGGCGATACCGCCGCCGAGTCGCGGGACGGCCAGGCCGACGATGATCGCGACAACGACCGCGGCGACATGCGCGGCCGAGACCGCAACGACCGGGACCGCAATCAAAACGGCGATCGCAACCAGGGAGGCGATCGTCACCAAAACAACGGTCGGGGCGGACGACGCAAGAAGAACCGCAAGGACCGCAACAAGAACCGCAACCGTGACGGCAATCGCGTCGTCGACGGCAACCGCAACGAGCACTACCGCGGCCCGATCATCGAGTACGACGATGACATGGAGGACCCGTACGGCCCCGACTGGGATGGCCCGACCGCGCCGGACCCCAACGTCCCGCCGCTGTACATCAAGGATCTCCAAAAGATGGAAGTCGACGAGCTGAACAAGCTCGCGGCCGAGGAAGGCGTTGAGAATCCGCCGACCAACAAGAACGACCTGATCTTCCAGATTCTGCGTGCCCGGACCAAGAAGTCCGGCATGCTCTTCGGCGAGGGCGTGCTCGAGATCCTGCCCGACGGCTTCGGGTTCCTGCGCAGTCCCGAGTACAACTATCTGCCGTGCCCGGATGACGTGTACGTCAGCCCAAGCCAGATTCGCCGCTTCGGCCTGCGCGACGGCATGGTCGTCAGCGGCGCAACGCGTCCGCCCAAGGAGTCTGAGCGCTATTTCGCGCTGCTCCGCGTCGATAGCATCATGGGCGAGAATCCGCAGAAGGCTCACGAAGTCGGCAACTTCGAAGACCTCACCCCGCTACACCCCAACAGGCGGCTCGTTCTGGAGCACGAGACCAACGACCTGAACATGCGGATCGTCGACCTGGTCACGCCCATCGGCATGGGACAACGCATGCTCATCGTCGCTCCGCCGCGCACCGGCAAGACCGTGCTGCTGCAGAAGATCACCAACTCGATCACGGGCAACAACCCCGACGTGATCATGATGGTCGTGCTTATCGACGAACGACCCGAGGAAGTGACCGACTTCAAACGCAACACCACGGCCGAGGTCGTGAGCAGCACGTTCGACGAACCGTCCTCCCGCCACGTGCAGGTGGCCAACATGGTCATTGATAAGGCCAAGCGTTACGTCGAGTACGGCAAGGACGTGGTGATCCTGCTCGACTCGATTACGCGCTTGGCTCGCGCGTACAACAGCGAGGCCGGCAACAGCGGCAAGATCCTCTCCGGTGGTATCGACGCCAACGCGCTGCAAAAACCCAAGCGCTTCTTCGGTGCCGCCCGCGCCATCGAAGGCGGCGGCTCCCTGACCATCCTCGCCACCGCACTCGTCGAGACCAACTCCAAGATGGACGACGTCATCTTCGAGGAGTTCAAGGGCACCGGCAACGCCGAGCTCCACCTCGACCGCCGCCTCTCCGACAAGCGCGTCTACCCAGCCATCGACGTCAACGCCTCGGGTACCCGCCGCGAGGAACTGCTGATGGATCCGAAGGAACTCGACCTGGTCTACCGCCTGCGCCGCGTGCTCAGCGACATGAACCCGGTCGAGGGCATCGAGATGCTCAAGAGCCGCTTGGAGAAGGCCCCGAGCAACGCGCAGTTCTTGATGCAGATGAACATCGACTAAGGAATCGAACCGCGTTGCGGAGCAATGCAGCTAAGCGCGCATCACGAATGTGCCAAGCTGCGTTGCTCCGCAACGCGGTTACTCCGGTTTCACCGCGAACACCTTGACGCTTGCCGTGTATTCGTTCACGTCATGCTTGCTGAGTAGGGCGGTCAGGTCTTCGTGGACCGTCGTCTCGCAGCAGGCGTCACCTTCCATGCTTGGCGAGCAGCATGCGCTTTGGTTCTCGACCTTGGCGTACGTATTGAGGTCGGCACCAGCGTCAACGATTGTCGGCTCAATGAATCCGGCGCTCGTGAGCATGGGCGCGAACGTGTTCATTGGGATTGCCCCGGCGATGCAGCCGACGAACGCCGCGACGCTCTCGGCAATATCGGCGGGGAGCTCACGCCGCAGCGCGATGTCGCTGATCGCCAACCGCCCGCCGGGTTTGAGTACGCGGAACGCCTCGCGTAACACCGCCGGCTTGTCGGCCGCGAGGTTGAGCACGCAGTTGCTGATGATGCAATCCACGCTCGCGTCGGGCAGCGGGAGCTTGTCGATCGTCGACAGATGGAACTCGACGTTGTCGAACCCCTCGGCGCTTCGTCGGGCGCGCTCGATCATGTCGGGGGTCATGTCGATCCCGATCGCTTTGCCGGTCGGTCCGACGGCCTTCGCAGCAAGAAACACATCCAGTCCGCCGCCACTGCCGAGATCGACCACGACTTCGCCCGGTCGCAATGACGCCATGGCCGTTGGGTTGCCGCAGGAGAGGCCCATGTTCGCCTCGGCGGGGATCGCGTCGAGCTCCTCGGCGGAGTACCCGAACGCCTCGGCGACTTGGCGGACGCCGGCGTCATCGTTGGTCAACGCACTTCGGGCGACGTCGGCGTACTTGTCGCGAACGGTCGAGGTGACGTCGTCGTTGCAGCAGTCGGTGTCGCAGCAGGCTGGTTCGAGTTTCATGGCAGGTGGGGTCGAGGGTTAGCAGCATTTGGCACGGCGTAATCGGGACGCATCGCTTCGAACATCGGCGGCACCTTCGTGCGCCACATCGAGCAGGCCGAGCAGCCGGCGATGCACCGCACCATCGGCCGGGGCCAGGCGGTAGTGCGACCAAGCCCCGTCCTTGCGGACAAGGACCAGCCCGGCACCACGAAGCGCCGCAAGGTGTCGAGACACGGTCGGTTGCGGCAGTTCAAGCACGTCAACCAGATCGCACACGCACACCTCGCCGCCGCCTTCACGCTTGGCCAAACGCAGCAGCGCGAGCAGCCGAAGGCGTGTCGGGTCGGCGAACGCACGGAGTAAGGCGTGGGTGTCAGGATATTCGGTTACACGCATATTCGGACAGGCGAATGTAATCACGCCAGCAAGCCGGGTCAAGCGATCACCCCGGCTACACTTGCCCGTGGGTCTTCTCGCGTTGACCGAGCATCGTCCGTACCCCTTGCCGCGTTCGCCGTGGGCGATGTTCATGCGGTGGGAGGAGTTGCTGTTCGCGCACTGGCCGGTCAAGCCGGACGCGTTGCGACCGTTGTTACCGAAAGGGTTGGAACTGGACACGTTCGATGGGGAGGCATGGTTGGGCGTCGTGCCGTTTCGGATGAGCGGGGTTCGCGGGCGTTGCATGCCTCGACTGCCGGGAGCCAACGCGTTCGCGGAACTGAACCTGCGGACGTATGTGAAGGTCGGCGACAAGCCGGGCGTGTGGTTCTTCTCACTCGACGCCGAGCATCGGTTGGCCGTCCGCACGGCCCGCTTTACGTTCGCCTTGCCGTACTACGACGCGGACATGGTTTGCCGTGCGGAAGGTTCGGCCGTCGTGTACCGCAGCGATCGCACACACGCCGGTGCGGTGCCGGCCAACTTTGAAGGCAGCTATGGGCCGGACGGTGACGTGTTTCGCAGCCGACCGGGCACGCTCGAGCACTGGCTGACCGAGCGGTATTGCCTCTACGCCAGTCGCCGTGGTCGGCTGCTCCGCGGGGACATTCACCACGAGCCTTGGCCGTTGCAGCCGGCGTGGTTGAACCTGACGGAACTCAAGATGACGTCGCAGATCGGCGTGACGATCGGCGGTGAACCGTTGCTGCACTTCGCTCGGTCCATCGACGTGGTCGCTTGGCTACCGACGGGCAAGCTCGACTGATCAACGCGGCAGCGTGAAGGTGAAAGTCGAACCATGCCCGGGTCCGTCGCTGCGGGCGTTGATGGTGCCGCCATGGGCTTCGATCACGCCACGGCAGATCGTGAGCCCTAGCCCGAGTCCGCTGCGTTTGTTCTCGTTTGACGTGCTCATCGGCACGAACAGTCGTTCGATCCGGTCGCGATCCATGCCGCATCCGGTGTCGGCGACGGCGACGGCGACCGACCGATCGTTCTTGGTGCAGGTCACGCGGATCGTACCTTTGTCGGTGAACTTGGCCGCGTTGTTGAGAAGGTTCACGACGACCTGTCGTAAGCGGAGTGGATCGATGCCGAGCTCAACGTGGTCGGGACAGGTTTGGACATCGAGCGTGAGGCCGCGCGTTTCCACGGTCGTGCGAAAGTCGTTGGCGATCTCGCGGATGAGTTCGTTGATGTCGGTCGGCTGGCGGTTGATGCGAAGTTGGCCGCGGATCATGCGGGCGACATCGACCATATCGCCGACGAGCGATGCTTCGGCTTCGAGCGAGCGGCGGATCGAGGCGACGTCTTCCTTCATGTCCCTGGGCAGGCGGTCATCAATCGACAGCATCTCCGCCGCGAGCATGGCCGGCCCGATGTTGTTGCGTAGTTCATGCCCCAGGACGGCGAACAGTTCGTCGCGGTTGTTCGACTGTGCCTGCTGATTTTCGAGTTGCCGGCGATAGCGGGCGTTGTCTTCCTCGGCGATCGAGAGCCGGCGACGCAGCTCGATCTCCTGCATGGCCGAGTCGGCGAGTTGTTCGAGAACGGCGACATCTTCGTCGGACCAGTCACGCGGCTCCGGGCAGATCGCGCACAGCGATCCGAGGACATGGCCGTCGGATGTGCGTAGCGGAACACCCGCGTAGGCGATCACGTTGAGCGCTTCGATCGCGCCGTTGTCGGAGACGCGCGGGTCGATCCGTGCATCGCGAACGATCAACGGCTCGTCGTCCGCGACGACGTGCTTGCAGAAAGACTGGTCCAACGGCGTTCGGCACGACTCGGCGATCGGGCCGGTCAGACCGGTTTGGCTCTTGAAAAACTGGTGGTCCTGCCCGACGAGCGAGATCAGCGCGACCGGTACGTCGAGCAGGCGGGCGGCCATTTTCGTGAGCCGGTCGAACGTCGGCTCGGCATCGCTGCCGAGCAGGTAGGTCTGATCGAGAACAGCCAGACGCTGAGGAGATTGGACCGGATCGCTAGGCAAGGCCGACATAGAAAAGACACGCTCGGAGTTCATCGGTTGCCGACTCATCGGTAAACGACTTCGCCGGCGACCCACAGGTTCAAAACGAAACGATGCATATTCCCCATTTCGTCCGCCCAATTATCGACGCCGTTGGTGCCGCGTCAATCGCTGTTGCCCATAACACCAGGGATCTCCGCGCCCGTGCGATGATCGCGACGGGGGCGGTGATGGCGACATCGCTCGCGGCTTTCGCCCAGGACAGCTTCAACGGCGCACCGGCCGAAGGCGAACCCACGGACGGCACCAGTGGGGGCAGTGACGACGGCATCGGATCGGAAACCGATCAACTCGTCACCTCCCTCAAGGAGGGCGATGTGTCGCAGTTGGCCGATCTGAGCTGGGACTTGCTGGTCAAGTACGGCCCCAGCTTGCTCGGGAAGCTCGCGGGTGCGTTGGTCGTGCTGGTGGTCGGTTTGTTCGTAACCAAGTGGCTCGCCGGGATGGCCCGTCGGACGATGACGAAGGCGAAGGTCGACGAAACACTCGCCGGCTTCATCTCACGCATGATCCGCTATGCGTTGCTGATCCTTGTGCTGATCATGGTGCTCGGGATCTTCGGCATTCCCGTCACCGGCTTCGCGGCGATCCTCGCCGCGGCGGGCTTCGCGATCGGCATGGCGCTCTCCGGCACGCTGGGCAACTTCGCGGCCGGCATGCTGCTGCTGGTTTTCCGACCGTTCAAGGTCGGCGACGTCATCGAGATTGCCGGTGTCAGCGGCAAGGTCGCCGAGATCGAACTGTTCACCACCAACATCAACACGTTCGACAATCGCCGACTTTTCGTGCCCAACGCCCAGGTGTACGACGGGATCATCGAGAACAAGACGCTGTTTCGTACGCGGCGTGTGGATGTCCCGGTCGGCGTGAGCTACGACGCGGACATCGACCACACGCGCTCGGTGCTGAATGAAGCGATTGTCGCAACCGAGGGCATTCACCAAGAGCCGGCACCGCAGGTTTACCTGTCAGGCCTCGGCGGCAGCAGCGTGGATTGGGTGTTGCGTGTTTGGTCGAACGCCGAGGATTACTGGGCGGTCCGCGAAGCGTTGATCCGCAACGTGAAGTACAAGCTCGACGCCGCGGACATCGGCATCCCGTACCCGCAGATGGACGTCCACATCGACGGCCGGCTCGATGCGTCGGGCAGTGGGTCAGGCAGCCTCGGCTGAAGGTTGGGCGTCGGGCAGGAGGCAGACTTTGGTGCGATTGCGGCCCGCTTGCTTGGCGTGGTAGAGCGCGAGGTCAGCGGCCTTCATCAGCACGCTCGGCTTGGCGAACATGCGATACGCCGTCGCCGGTTCGTACGCCGCCAGGCCGATGCTCGTGGTCACGTCCAGCGTCGTTCCCTCGTGTGTCACCGTTGATTGCTCGATCCGCTGGCGGATGCGTTCGCAGATCGGCAGGGCGACGGCGCGGTCGCAGTTGGGCATGAGCACCGTCATCTCCTCGCCGCCGTAGCGGGCGGGAATGAGCTTGTCGGCCGACATCGACTTGAGGATACGGGCGACGTGCTTGAGGACCGCGTCGCCGGCGGCGTGGCCGTGCGTGTCGTTGAGCGTCTTGAACTTATCAAGGTCGAACATCGCGACCGCAAGCGGCTTGCCCTTTTGGACGGCGTATGCGAGTTGGGCGGCGAGCTGTTGGTCGAGCTGGCCACGGTTGAGCAGGCCGGTGAGCGCGTCGAACGAGGCGGCGTGCTTGAGTGCCTTGGCCGAAGCCCGTGCCTTGGCGGCGTCGACTTCAAGGTGTGCCGCTTTCTCCTGCATTTGCGCCGCTTGCACTTGCAGCTGCGTTGCCTCCGCCTGAACGCGGAGCGTGCGATCGACGAGGCGATCGTTGGCTTGGTTCAGAATCGCTTCGTAGCGGGTCGCTTCGTTGAGATCCACCTCGTACAACGTCGCGACATCGCGGGCCTGAGTTTCGATCTGATCAATGACCTTGCGGATCGCGCCCGTCTCGAGCTTGAGCCGACCGGCGCACGCTTCGACGATCGGCTCGCGGGCTTCCGCGCCGTCGGGCATGACGAACGTCTCGGAGATTTGGTCGGCGAACTCGACAACTTCGCAGAGCCGATCGAGCGGACCGGAGCCGTCGGCTTCGTCGTTACCGTGGTGGTTGCGGATGGGCTCGACCAGTACCGGGGGTAGCCTCCAGGTCTCGGCGAGCTTGCCGCCGATGTTGGCGTGCGTGCAGTCAAAAGCATCAAGCTCGGCGTCGATGATCTGATCGGACGTCGACGCTTGGCCGAGCACGTTGCCGTACTCGTCGCCCAGCGCGCAGTCGATCGCGAGCATGCCGATGTCCCGCAGGAGACCGGCGAGAAAGGCTTCCTCGACCTGGCGGACGCCGGCCTCGACGGCGAGCAATCGCGCGGCCGTTGCGCCGTAGATGCTGCGCTGCCAGAACAGCGAGTGGTTGAACCGCTTGTCTTCGTCGTGGCTACGCAGTTCGATGATGAGTGAGAAGCCGAGCACGAGCGTCTGCACCGCCTGCAACCCGAGGATCACCACCGCCTGCGGCACGGTCGAGACGGGGGTTGATCGCGCGTAGAACGCGCTGTTGACCGTCTTGAGCAGCTTGCCGGCCAGCGCGGGGTCCTGTGCGATGAGCTCGCCGATCTCGTCGGCCGAGCACGTCTCGCTCTCGACGAGTTCGAGGACGCGCATCGCCACCGCCGGCGGCGACGGCAGATGCCGGCATTGCGAGACTCGCTCGAAGAGTTTGGCGCTCGCGGCCGATTCCAAATCGGTCTGCTCCGTGCCTTCTTTACAGGTTTCAGCCATTTTCGCTTCTCGCAGAGTCGACCGCACTTTTAGGTCCCCGATCACGTGTGCGTCGCGGTAACACTTGCACGCACGTTGCTGTCATCGGTCGGACCGACGAGCGACTTGCGGCGGCGGGAGAGGGTTGGAAGCAAATGGGGTTAGCGGACCTAGTGCGCCACGCCGACGTCGCGGATGGTCTCCTCGATGGCCGCGTCGAGCTGGGCCGGCGTGTCCGGGCCGAAGCCGACCAGCACGTGGCGGACATGGCCGTCGCGGTCGATGACGACGGTTGTCGGGATGCCGGTCACGCCGTACTGATCACCGACGGCACCGTCGAGGTCCAATAGCGATTCGACGTCGATGCCTTGCTCGTCGAGGAAGCCCTGGATCGTGTCGGCATCCTCGCGTTGGTTGACCGCGAACACCCGCAAGTCTTCGCCGAACCGGTCGGCAAGGCCGGCGACATGCGGCAACCCCTCGCGGCAGGGCGGGCACCACGTCGCCCAGAAGTCGAGGACGACGACCTTGCCGCGCTGGTCTTCGAGCGTGACCGGATCGCCGGCAAGGTTGTCGAGCGTGAACTTTGGTGCCTCTGCACCGACGAGCGCGTTGGGATCCTCGGCCACGGCGGCCTGGGCTTCGGCGGGCTCGGCCTCGGCCGGCGGCTTCCACGCGAACACCGACGCGTCGATCGCCTTGCCCGTCTCCATCGTTTCATAAACCAGCGACAATCGCCCCTCGGTCACATGCTCGACCCCGTCGGCCATCAACGCCGGACGCAGGTCGATCTCACGGCCCCGGAGCAACATGGTCTCCGCGTCGAACATCAACGTCACCACCGCGCCGTCCCGCTCGAACGAGAGGATCTTCTTCCCGTCGCCCTCGTCGACGATGAACTCGGCCCCGTTGGCGATGAGCGGGGTCAGGTCGCCGCCCGTCGCGGCAAGCAGCAGTGCCGGGTTCTCCACCGCGAGCCCGGCCAGGTACGGCGGCAACGCGCTTTCCTCGGTACCGCTCGCTGCGGCGAAACGCTGGTAGCTCTGTTGGTCCGGTTCGTAGACGAAGATGTCCTCGCCGGTGTTGGCGAAGGTCGGCCCCGTGTCGCTGACGTGCAGGAACAATCCGCTGGCAAAGTCGCCCGTGAACGCCCGGCTCCGCTCGTAACGCAGGTCGGCATAGGCGACGACGTAATCCAGCTTGCCGGCCATGTGCAGCGAGTCGAGCTGCGTGTACGCCGCCGCGACATCGGTCTGTAACTCCGCCACCGGGTCAGCGGCCGGCGCGGCCTGAACCATCGACACGCTAAGCAGAACGTTGAGCATCCCCCGATGATACCCGAAGTGCTCACGAACCGAACAGCGGATTGTCCAGCTTCGGCGGCGGGGCGATCGGCTGGTCGCCCGCTGGCCTGGCGGGCTCGTCGCCGAGTTGGGCGATGGACGGCCGGTACAGCCGCGTGCCGAGACTTCGGGAGAAGTCCGTCATCGTCGCGTCCGTGTCGCCGGACCGGCAAAGCTCCAACGCCGGCATCAGCTTCGCATCGAGCGTGTCGAGCATGTGCACCATGATCGCCTCGGGCGTCATCGGGTTACGGGCGCTGCCGTAGTCCTGCTCGGTCAGGCCGTGATGGCTCAGCAGCAGGTTCTGCAGGATGTCCATCACGCGTCGGTCGATCGGCTCGCCGCGTTTCTCGTGGACTTCGCGGGCCTTGTCCTCCAGCCACAGCGCCGCCTTCACGATGTGGCCCACCAGATTCCCGCCGTCGGTGTAGCCGAACGCCACGTCGTACTTCAGCTCCCACGTCTTCGCCAGGTCATGTACGAACAGCCCGAAGACCACCGTGTCGCGATCGAGGTCCGGGTAGAGCGGGCACACCGCGTCGGCGAGTTGCAGGAGGATGCAGGTGTGTTCGAGCAAGCCGCCGAGGTACGCATGGTGCATCGCCATCGCGGCCGGGGCGAGCTTGAAGTCGGTCATGAGCCTCTCATCCCGCAGGTACGCCGCGGTCAGCGCCCGCAGGTCCGGGTGCTCGATCGTCGCGAGGATCGACTCGACCGTCGCGAGCAGCTCGTCGACGTTCTTCTCCGTGCTCGGCAGCAGGTCGGCGTAGTCCACGTCCGCCGGGTCGACCGGCCAGATGTTGTCCACGCGGAACTGCGGCGAATCGTTGAACTCCTCGAGCAACCCCTTCACCCGCACCGCCGCCCCGTTCTTGGGCAGTTTCGCCAGCGTCTCCGGCCCCATCTGCCACCACTTGCCTGGTACCTGCATCGTCCGATCGCTCACGAGCAGCTTGATGAACGGGTCCCCCTTGCGCGTGGTGCCGAGCTGCGGGTTGGTGATGACGAACACGTCATCGAGCACACTGCCGGTCTCGGCATCGGCCAGGAAAGTGCGGGGCATGGCCACGGTTGTAGCCGAAGCGGCGGGCCGAACCAACGCCGCGCCGGGCTTCCGCCAAACCAGCCGAGCCAGCCACCGCCAACCCGCCAGCAGCCACCCGAGCACCACCGCCTCGGCCTGCCGTGCCATCCAAGCACCTTACTTCGCGGCCGACGTCCGGCAAAATCGGTCAAGCAGATCGGCATGTCCGCGACAGGCAAAAGTCGACGCCGTGGCATTTAAAGGCATTGACTTTGACATATCAAAGTGTAATCTCCCGGCATGAAAGTCTCGCTCCAACATCGCCCACGCGCGTTCACGCTCGTCGAACTGCTGGTCGTCATCGGCATCATCGCGCTGTTGATTAGCATCCTTCTTCCGTCGCTCACCGCTGCCCGAAAGCAGGCCGCGGGCGTGAAGACGGCCAACAACATGCGCCAGATCGCGATCGCGGCCCGCATGTACTCCCAGGGCAACGAGGACTGGATGCCCCGCACGATGGACACGGCTACCGGCTTCCCCGAGACCGCCAACTGGTGGCGGCTCGACAGCTACCACCGCGCGCTCGAAAGCTACATCGGCCAGAGCGGCGGCGTGGAGGAAGACGGCTCCCAACGCACCAACCGCGGCGTCTGGTTCGACCCGCTCGATCCTGACGCCGACCTCCCCGCGATGTGGGGCTCGTTCGTCGACAACGGGTTCCTCACCGGCGTACCCAGGAAGATGACGCAAGTCCGCCGGTCGTCCGAAACGATCATGCTCACCCTCCGGACACGCAACTGGGAAGGCGCCACGATCACGCCGCCCGATCCGCTGCCGCTCGCGAACCAGGACGACCCGTTCTGGAGCAGCGAGTACTTCGACGTGTGCGTGGATCCGTGGGCGGACACGCTCGACGAGGACGACCCGTACCACTGGAGCCGCGGCCGGGCCGCGCCGCCCCTGACCCTCTTCCCCGATGATCCGGACGCCACCGAATGGGACCAGCCCATCGACGGCCGCCGCCCCGAGCACGAGGGCGAGTCCCGCTACGGCAACGGCCAGTGGTACGGCATGGTCGACTCGAGCGTGACCTTCATGCGCTTCGAGGACACCTACCGCTCGATCGAGAACAACATGTGGAGCACCGACCGGTAGTTCGGAGCGCGGGCGGTCGGTGTCGAAACACCCCCGCGATCCACCGCACTGCCGCGCGTAGCCACCCCAGCACCACGCTCTCGATCTGCCGGGGCACGCCACGAGATGATGCGATGGCCTAAGCGGACACCATGACACGCTGCCACGTCAACGCGACGTCGTACCAACGACGTGGTGGTGCGTGACTGCGTCGTTCTGCAACGCGGTTGGTTCGCAGCGCCAACGCGGTGTCGAAATCGCGTTGCGGAGCAACGCGGCTGAGCGCTCTCGCGCCGCTCGGATGTTCGGCGATCGCATCCATGTCACGACATCGTTGACGTGTTCTGATACCGTTCCCACGACCGCAAGCAAGGGGACACCGGGCGTGGCCGAGCAGGCAAAGCTACCAACACGAGGGGAACTTGCCGAGCTGCCGAAGCAGGCGATCGTCGCATATGCCGTCCGTTGTGCGATGCGCGTGTTTCCGGTTGTAGGTTACGGCGGCGACTTCGATTTCTGGGGGAAAATGGAGGCTCAACTCTGTCGAACATTGACGCTGCAGTCGTGGCGGGTGCTGTATTCTGTCGTCGACCGACTGATTCGATGGTTTGGAGCGCCGTCGTAAAGGCTACCGGCGCTGCTGAAGGAGCCGCCCGCGCTGCGGCGCGCTCCATCTCTTCCAGTGTCAGCCTCGCTGGGTTAGCCGCGGCCATCGCCAAATCTGTCGCTGATGCGGCCGCTGATGTCGCATCAGCAGCCGCTAGTGTCAACTCCGCCGATATCGCCGATAAGGCTGTTGCCGAGGCTCACTCAATCTTTAACGTACACCCGGTCGTTATCATTCCCGGCGAGCTACCTCCCGACGTAACCGCCACCGCCACCGCCGCTCCTACCTACGCTGCCGCCAACGATTTTGAATTTCTAAAGTCTAAAGTCTAAAGTTGGTGAAGTTGGTGACGAAGTGGCGGCCGAGGTGCTGGATGAGTTCTATCAACGCCCGCTCTGGAAAGCTGGTTTGCCGGAACTTATCAAGGAACGCCTGCCCACGATTCGCAAGGCGTTCGAGTCGGTGGAGCGGACCGATCTGCTCGATGCGTACCTCTCGACGTCGAAAGCCGGCCTCGGTTATCCGGCGATGCTGCATCGACTCAACGACTGGCTTGCGGCCCGCGGCGAGCCGCTCGTTGAGGACGAATCCACCGACGAAGCGGCGTCCAGGTCGGCGAGCAAGCGGGACAACGGCAACACGACGGTGATCGCGGCGGAGAAGCCGTCGGCGGACGACTATCTCGACCGGAAGCCGTTCGTGCTCATGCTCGCGCGGATGTTCGCCGGCGAGAAGTTTCCCGCCCACACCACCCTCGGCCTGCTCGGTGACTGGGGCACTGGCAAGAGCAGCGTCATGCTCCAACTCCGCGATCGTCTCACCAAGACCCACGGCAAACGTTTCTGCTTCGCCGAGTTCAACGCCTGGCGTTACGAGAAAACCGACAACCTCGCTGCGGGCTTGGCGCAGGAAGTCGTGCAGGGATTGGTGGCACCG
Source organism: Planctomycetota bacterium (assembly GCA_039182125.1). Classification (NCBI taxonomy): domain Bacteria; kingdom Pseudomonadati; phylum Planctomycetota; species Planctomycetota bacterium. The sequence continues at coordinate 3,035 of JBCDCH010000025.1, read as the reverse complement.
CTCGGGTTCTTCGCGAAACTGCGTTTGCGCTGGACGTTCGCATGGCACGCACACCCTGTGCCGTTCTTACTAAGGCTTGGTTGGGTCGCCTTGCTTGTCGTGCTGATCCTGACGGCTTTTGGGATGGTGGCCGTCTTTGGCGACGATGTCATCGCCACGATTCCGAATCTGAGCATGTTGACCGGACTACCGCTTACCATCGCTGTCTTGGGCCTGCTCGCCGCAGCGGTCAAAGGACTGAAGGAATTCGCTCAACTGACGAGCCTTGCGAAGCACCCGCTGTCGCCGGACCTGCACCGGTACATGCAGTTGCCGGACTACGCGGACCATCTCGGCGAGCTTCCGGCCATTCGCCGCAACCTCGAAGTGATGGCCAAGTTACGCCTGTTGCCGGGAGAGCAGTCGGGCGAGAACACGGACAAGCGTGGCCGCTTTCGCCGATGGCTCGACACGATCACGGCCCGTGACGTGGTCGATCCATCGCTCAACGCAAAGCGGCAACTGGTTCTGTTCGTCGACGACGTCGACCGTTGTAACGCGGAGTCGGTGGTGGAGACGCTCGACGCGGTGCGGCTCGTGGCGGAGGTGCCGGGAGTGACGGTGGTGGTGCTCGTCGACTCGGACATCGCGTTGCAGGCGGTGATGCACCACTACCGCGATACGGTCGCCGCCGAGGACAGGCCGCGGGTGGCCCGGGATTACCTGGCCAAGGTGCTCCACACCGTCGTGCAACTCCCACCGCCCGAGCCGGCGGTGGTGCGGAACTACGTCGAAACGCATCTCTTCAAGGATGCGATCGAACGCGAGAAGCAGGAAGCAGAAGACGAGGAAAGTGTGGTCGGCGCAGTCGAAGCGCTTACCGATCGACCATCGCCGCCGGTACCGAGTACCGACATCAACGGTGGCAAGGTTGCCACCTCGATTGACAACGATGACACGCCTTCGGCTCCAGCGCCGGAGCTTCGTCCGCCGCCGGTTACCGATGAAGACATCGACCAAGCGATGCAGTTCACGGCGGATGAACGCCGTGCGTTTCGCCAGTGCGTCGAGCAGTTCGCGTTCACCAACCCCCGTCAGATCAAGCGGCTACAGAACGGCTTCGGCATGCTCAAGGGCTTGGAAGAAGCGATGGATGGGTTGCCGCGGATGGTCGAGGGTATCGACGAAAGCTCGGAGCGGATGCTCGCGACGATGTTCGTGGCGGAGTTCCTCGCCGGGCTGGACGTGGATGTGCGAAAGACGTGTTGGAAGCTGCTCAGCGGGGCGAGTGTGGTTTGGCCCGGCGGTCCGACACCCGAGCAGCAGGCCGCGATCCGGATCAGGGATTGGCTCGACGAAAACGAAGCGTTCGGCCCACGACCGCCGATCGACAGCGAGCCGCCGTACGACCCGTATGCCGACAATCCCGACGAGGTCGAAGCGTTCATCGCCCGCTGGCATGCCGCGAAGATCGTCACGATGCCGCCGGTTCCCCTGGGGCGAGGCGATTGAATCGGGACAACAGGATTCGAACCTGCGACCTTCCGCTCCCAAAGCGGACGCTCTACCAAGCTGAGCTATGTCCCGGTGGGTGACGGTAGGCCGCGCGGCCATCGGTGAACGAAAAAACCCCTCGCCGGCGGGAAGTAATCGCCGGCGTGGGGACGGAGAAATGCCGTTGGTGCGGGCTATCGGCGTCGACGCAGGATCAGGCCGCCGAGGGCGAACAGGCCGATGCCGGCCGGTTCGGGGATGATGTCGTCGGTCGAGATCAACAGTTGGAAGTCGCCGCCGGGCAGGAACTGAATGTCGAAGGCGAAAGGGTCCTCAATGTCGCTGATCGGCGGGCCGGCGAAGATGGTGCCGAGGTCGGTCGGGTCGAAGGCGTCGGGGTCGAACGGGTCGAAGACGACGACGGTGAAGTCGGCGGTGGTGGCGAAGATCTGATCTTCGATGCTGGTGCCGACCGGGCCAATGCCGAGACCGCGGATGCCGGTGGGGGAGAAGGTGGTGCTGGGCAGGGGCTCGTCGGGGACGTCGGCATCGACCGCGCCGAGGCCGGGGAAGAACGCGATCTCACCGTCGAACGGGAAGCCGACGCCGTTGTTGGCGAAGACGTTGCCGTTGGCGTCGACCTGGACGTCGAAGGGGCTGTCGAGGATGCCGACCTGTCGGTTGGTGCCGTCGGGCAGGACTTCGGCGAGCCCGCCGCTGCCGGGGATGGAGGGGTCGTCGGGCTGCATGCCGGCGTAGAGGCTGCCGTTGGGCGCGAAGCCGAGGCCGCTGGGCGTGAAGCCGCTGGTGAAAACCGAGACGATGCCCTCGTCGGGCCCACTGGTGGGGACGCGCAGGATGTTGTCGGCCGAGGCGTCGGAGATGAACAGGTCGCCGCCGGGTCCGATCTCCAGATCGAACGGCGAGATGCCCGAGACGAACGGCGCGGAGGAGCCGTCGGGGTTGACGCGCAGGACGAAGCCGTCGGCCCCGCCGAGTCCGCCGGTGACGGAAACGAAGAACGTGCCGTCGGGGGCGAGTGCGGTGCCGCGGGGGGTGTCGAGTTCGTCGGCGAGGATGCCGCTGACCTGGCCGTCGCTACCGACGATCAGGGCTTGGCCAAGGTCCGACGCGCCGGTCTGCGCGAGTGCTCCCGTTGTGCCGAGGCCGATGGCTGCCGCGGCGAGTGCGTGCCGTGAAACTGCGGTGTACATGTCATCTCTCGCGATCGTGTGGGGGAAGGGCATGGGAGTCCTTTCGGGCTGGCTCGGTTCGAAACGACTTGGGTTCGGTCGACGCCTCGGGCGTCTGATAACCGATCCGATGTCGAGCAAGTTATCGACGGCTCGCCCCGCGCCCCATCGTCTTTACGGGACAACCCGCCCCGGACATTCGGCATAGCGCGGCCTAGCTCCGTGCGGGGCGTTGTGGGGCGTTTCGGGGCGAGCGAAGTTGACGTGGCTTCATGCGGTGTTATGTTCCACGTTCGTGAGCAACTCGTACGGATATGCATGGTGGCGGTTTAACGGCTTTTTTGGCCGTGCCTCCACTCGTACATCCTG